>CAYLJD010000075.1:0-11430 GCA_964383875.1 uncultured Halobacteriales archaeon | reverse complement strand
GCGCAGGTCGGCAGTTTCGTGCCCGCCGACGCCGCGCGGATCGGGCTCGTCGACGGCATCTACACTCGGGTGGGGGCCTTAGACGAGCTCGCCCAGGGCCGGTCGACGTTCATGGTCGAGATGCAGGAACTCTCGAACATTCTCCATTCGGCCACCGAGGACTCGCTGGTCATCCTCGACGAAGTGGGCCGGGGGACGGCCACGTTTGACGGGATTTCGATCGCCTGGGCCGCGACGGAGTATCTCCACAACCGCATTCGCGCCACGACCCTGTTCGCCACGCACTACCACGAGTTGACAGCACTCGCCGACCACCTCGAACGGGTGGCGAACGTCCACGTGGCGGCCGACGAGACCGATGGCGACGTGACGTTCCTCCGGAGCGTCCGCGAGGGGCCGACGGACCGCAGCTACGGCATCCACGTCGCCGATCTCGCCGGCGTGCCGGACCCCGTGGTCGCTCGGTCGCGCGAGGTGCTCGATCGCCTGCGCCAGGAGAAGGCCATCGAGGCGAAGGGAGCGGATGGTGAACCCGTCCAGGCCGTGTTCGACCTCGAGGAGGGCCGCTTCCGTGGCGCCGCACACGCGGACGGCGGTGCGACTGAGGCGGCAGTCGATTCGATCCGTGAGACGTACGGCGACGCCGCCCCAACGGTGCTCGACGCACTCGCCACGCTCGACGTCGAGGAAACTCCGCCGATCGACCTCCTCGCGAAGGTGCAGGCGTGGCAAGACCAACTCGACGACGAGTAGCTTGGCCGATGACCGGTCTGAGCCGGAGTTTGGTACGTGCGGTCACTCCCTCGCTGTTGACCCGCTACCGGACTGCCAGCTCAGCGGTGGGTTCGGATGGACCGAGCCAGTGCAGCCACGTTTCCGACTGCGAGGCCGGTCACCGCCAGCGACCCGACGATCTGTGGCCCAAGGACGTCGAGCGCGACATTGCCGAGAACGAGTAGTGCCAGGAGTGCCCCGGACATGACTGCGCCGGCCTTGAGCTCCACGCGCGACTCGCCGGCAAGCGGGGTGGCAGTGAGTGTTCGTGTCTGGGTGGATTCGGTGCCGGGATCAGGCGTGAAATACGTGCGTAACTGATTCCAGGCCCAGATCGAGAGTCCGTTTGCGGAGACGAGAGCCGCAACGGCGACGGCGGCCCAGCCGAGCGTGCCGTACCCACGCACCCAGAAGAGCCCAGCCAGGCCGAGAACGAGGAGACTCCCGATTGCGTGGCCGAGCGCTCCCTGCAGGTACCTGACGGCCTCGACCCGTGTCACCTCGCCCTCGATCTCGCGGTCGATGTCCGATGCCATCTGCTGCGTCGGATCGACCAGAGGGCCGGCGTCGCGAAAAGTGGACGGGGTCCGGCGACTGGTGGTCCCGCGCACTCGACTGCCATCCCGACGACGCGGTCGTGGGCCGGATTCTGCCGGGCATGGACGCCTCGTTTCGCTCGCAACCGTTTTGGTCGTTGGTCCGTCAGAACCACCCGTGGCCGGACTGACGCACCTTACCACCGTCGAGACGGTCCACGACGACGGCTCGTGGCTGTTCACGGCCCGAAACGACCGAGGCGACCTCGACGAGATCCTTCTCGTCCCCTGTGGTGACAGCGTCGAGGCGTGGGTCAACACGTGTACGCACGAGTCCCAGCGGCTCCATCGTGGCGACATCGGTGCCGTCGTGCGTGACGGCGATCTCGTCTGTCCGAAGCACGGGTCGCTCTTCGACGTCTGTGACGGGGGGTGCGAGAACGGGCCCGCCGCTGGCAGCTCGCTCGTCGACGTCGGGATCACAGTGAATCGTGGCGACGTGTTCCTGACCGATGACGACTGGGAGTTTGCGCACCCCGGTGGCATCGAGGACGACGATGGCCTCCCGGACTCGACCTCGCACCTGCGGTTCTGAGTGAGTTGGCGGCGGGGCGTGTCCACAGGTCTCGTCGACACCTCACGGCATTCGCCTGCCGCGGTGGAGATCCGGCTTCGCTGGCGACAGGCTGCGGGCCCATCGGGGTGGCAGCCCTCTCACTGCTCGCGAGAAAACCCAGTTGTTCCTAGGGGACGCCGGGGAGTTGCAGCCTCGCAGGACTCTCATTGCGTGGCCGGTCGCAGCCCCTAAGGGGGGACCAGACCAATCGATATGCGACTGACCGCATGTCCGACGCCGATCCGCATTCGACAGCCATCCACGAACTCGACCCGCAGACGGTCGAGCGAATCGCGGCGGGTGAGGTCGTCGAGCGACCTGCGTCGGCCGTCAAGGAGCTGGTCGAAAACGCCCTCGACGCCGACGCATCGCGGGTCTCGGTGACGGTCGAGGCCGGCGGGACGGAGTTGATTCGCGTCGCCGACGACGGCGTCGGAATGACGGAATCGCAGGTCCGTACCGCAGTGCAACCACACACGACATCGAAAATTTCCGACATCGATGACCTGGAATCCGGCGTCCAGACGCTTGGCTTCCGCGGTGAAGCGCTCCATGCTATCGGTGCCGTCTCGCGGCTGACGATCCGGACCCGACCCCGAGGGGGCGATCGGGGGACAGAACTCGTTGTCGAGGGCGGCGCGGTCGAGTCCGTCTCGACCGCCGGCTGCCCCGAGGGAACCACGGTCGAGGTTCGGGACCTCTTCTACAACGTGCCCGCTCGCCGGAAGTACCTCAAGCAGGAGGCCACGGAGTTCGGCCACGTCAACGGCGTCGTCAGTGGGTACGCACTCGCGCAGCCGGACGTGGCCGTTTCGCTGTCCCACGGCGACCGGGAAACCTTCGCGACGACGGGTGGGGGAGAACTCCGCGAAGCAGTTCTCGCCGTCTACGGGCGGGATGTCGCGGACTCGATGGTGCCCGTCGAGCCGGGCGAGTTACCGGATGGTCCCCTGACCGGGATCTCCGGCCTCGTGAGTCACCCCGAGACGACTCGGGCCAGCCCCGAGTACGTGAACACCTTCGTCAACGGGCGGTACGTCACTGCTCGACGCATCCGCGAGGCCATCGTCGACGCCTACGACCGGCAACTCGCCACCGGCCGGTACCCGTTCGCAGCCCTCTTCTGCCAGGTCGACCCGGCAGCGATCGACGTCAATGTCCACCCGCGAAAACTCGAAGTCCGGTTCGCCGACGACGTCGGGCTGCAGGAGCAAGTGGTGGCGGCTGTCTCGGCGGCGCTCATGCGCGACGGATTGCTTCGTTCGGGCGCGCCTCGCGGCCGGTCGGCCCCTGACCAGACGACGATCGAACCGGGCGACGTCGCCGAGGGTTCCATCGGCGGTTCGAGCCCTGACCGTGGGGCCGCACACGGGGCCGATCGTGGTGGCGAGATCGACGCCAGTGACGCTGACGCGACCCGAGACCAGCGTGGCCCCCGCTCGTCTCGGGCTGCCGCCGGCACGGACCCCCACGAAGCCCGACGGAAGTTCCATGGGATGACCGAGCAGCACCGGTTGGATGGCGATCCGGTCCCGGACGAGGCAGCGTACGACCGTCTCCCAGCGATGCGGATCCTCGGGCAGGTCCACGACACCTACGTGGTGGCCGAAACGGGCGACGGACTCGTCCTGATTGACCAGCACGCCGCGGACGAGCGGATCAACTACGAGCGGTTACGGGGACAGTTCCACGACGGCATCGAATCGCAGTCGCTGGCCGATCCGGTGACGGTGGAACTCACGGCCGGGGAGGCAGCCGTCGCGACGGACCGTGTCGAGGCACTCGAGGAACTGGGCTTTCACGCCGAGCCGGTCGATGCACAGTCGCTTCGAGTGACAGCGGTTCCGACTCTGGTGTCGGGGGCAGCCGACCCCGACAGGCTTCGGGACGTGCTCGGCGACATGCTGGCCGGAGCGGAGCCCGCGGCCACCCTCGAGGCTGTCACCGACGACCTGCTGGCTGACCTGGCGTGTTACCCATCGATCACTGGCAACACGTCACTCACTGACGGCTCGGTGCGGGACTTGTTGACCCGATTAGACGATTGCGAGAACCCATGGGCCTGTCCCCACGGGCGTCCGGTGGTCATCGAAGTGGCCGCGGACGAGATCGAGGCACGATTCGAGCGTGACTATCCCGGTCACGCGGGCTGAGTGGCGCCGGTCGAGACGGGCAGTGGTATTATGGCTGTCCGTGGTGTTGACGGCGGTATGACTGACCTGGTCTCGTTTGGGGAGACGCCGATCCGGCTGTCGACGCCGGGGTACACACGACTCGCGACCGCCTCGCAGGCAGACATCTACGTAGATGGGGTCGAGAGTTCGGTCGCCGTCGCGGCCAGCTGTCTGGGGACCGAGAGCACCTGGCTGTCGAAGCTCCCTGACACCCCGATCGGTCGTCGCGTCGTCGCGGATCTTCGCCGTCACGGGATCGAAACGGACGTGACGTGGACAGATACCGGCCGGGTCGGAGTGATTTACCACGAGTCCGGTGCCGCACCGCGGACGGCGGGTAGCTGGCACGACCGCGAGAACACCTCGGCTGCGTTGTCGTCCCCGGAGGAGTTGCCGGTGGACCTGCTCAGCGAGGCCGCGGTCGTCTTCGTCGCGGCGAGCACGCCGATGCTGTCCGAGGGTGCCGCCGAGACGACGGAGACAGCGATTCGGACTGGCTCGGACGCCGGCGCCACGACCGCCCTGGATTTAGACTACGTGTCGGCGCTCCACGATGCCGATTTCATGGCCCGGCTGCTCGACCGACTCTTCGATCACGTGGACGTGTTTTTCGCCAACGAATCCGACGCCCAGACGGTGTTCGATCTCACAGGCGGCCCGCGGGAGCTCGCGAATACGATCGCTGCGGAACACGACCTCGAGATGGTCCTGATCACGCGGTCACAGCGCGGGGCCGTTGTCATGGAAAACACGCCCGGAACGAACGTCCTCCACGAACGTGATGCGATCCACACGGACGAGGTGGATGAAACCGGGCAACACGAGGCACTCGTCGGTGGCTTCCTCTCACGGATTGCCGACGGCGCTGACGCAGCCGAGGCATTGACCACGGGCGTGGCGATGGCATCCCTGTCGCGGACGATTCCGGGCCCCCTCCTGCAGGCCGAGACGGCGGAGGTCGAGGCGGCCGCGGAACAAGTCAGGGATACCACCTGAGTGCCAGGCGCCCGACAGAGATTTACGTCTCGTTTGCGACGATGCAGACATGACGCACGCCCGCCCGGTGATTGCCGTCGGGCTGGTCGTCCTCGCCTCGACGCTGCTTCTCGCGACGGGTCCAGTTTCGGCACAGGAAGAAGTGACGCTGACAGTACTCGTCGTCGACCGGGCCGGCGAGCCGGTCAGCGACCTCGACCTCTCGGCCACGTGGGACGGGGGTCCGACTGTCAACGAGACGACGCGGGCCAACGGGCAGGCGTTGATCGACGTGCCGGCGGGAGCGGACGTCGATATCACGATCCACGACGACACCTACATCAGGAACCGCCCGTACGTCGTCGAGGATGCAACCTCCCGGGACGTCCGGATCCCGGTCGCCGCCCGAGGCACGACGACGCTGACCATCCAGAGTCCGGCCGGGCCCGTCTCGGGCGCGACGGTCCAGCTCGAGGACAACGTCGGCTCGGTCACGAGTGAGGAGACCAACGCCGAGGGTGTCGCCACCCTCGGGCCCGTCGAGCGAGGCAGGTACACCGTCGACGTTCGCAAGCCGGGGTACCTGCGCAACCGGACGGATCTCGTCGTTCGGGCCGCGACAGAGGAGACGATTACCATCCAACGCGGCACTGTCGAGTTGTCCGTCGCGGTCGTCGACGACCACTTCGATCCGGCCGAACCGGTCGAGAACGCGACCGTCCAGATCGGACCGCTCGGTTCGTCGCTACCGACCCTCTCCAGCGGTCGGGCGACGACCGCGGTTCCGGTCAACCGGGAGTACGAGCTGACCGTCGAAAAAGACGGGTACGAGACGACCACGGCCGAGCTGACTGTCGCTGAAACCGCCGTCGCGACGAACGTCTCGATCCGTCGGGAGCCTGCCGTCAACATTCGAACGGCCAACCAGCGCGTCGTCGTCGGCGAGACGACTGCGGTGACCGTCACGGACGAGTATGGCGATCCGATCGAGGGGGCGGAGATCCGTATCGACGGGGAGGCGGTCGGAACCACGGATGCCGATGGCACGCTAACGGTCCAGATCGAGTCAGCCGGATCGACGACAGTCACGGCACACGATGCCGGGCTGGACGCCTCGGTCACAGTCGATGGCGTCGACCCCGACGCGACAGGGACCGCGACGGCGACGGCTACTGAGGGGGAGAACGGCCCGGGATTCGGTCCGGTCGTCGCCGCACTTGCTGTCGGCCTGATCGGTGGGCTGCTCCGCCGGCGGTCCTGAGTCGGGGGACTTACCGCGCTCGACCGCCTACTCGCCTTTCATGACTGGTCTCGTGGGCCTCCACGACGAGCACGGTGCCACGTACCGCGACCTCGGTGGCCATGACGTGGTTGACCACTACGGTCGCCCGGAGCGGACCCACCGGGCTGTCCGCAAGGGTGCCGGCGTGATCGACGTCCCGACCGGCATCCTCGCGGTCACCGGAGCGGACCGCCACGCGTTCGTGGACGACGCGGTCTCCAACGCCGTCCCGGATGGAGACGGCCGCGGCGTCTACGCGCTGCTGTGTTCGCCCCAGGGCCGCATCGAGACCGACATGTACGTGTTCACCGCCGGCGAGCGCCTCCTCGTTTTTGTCCCCCCGGGCGAGGCCACACCACTCGCCGAGGCGTGGTCCGAACGCACGTTCATCCAGGACGTTGACATCGACGTGATCACCGAGACCCTCGACGTGTTCGGGGTCTATGGTCCGAACGCGACCGAGACGATCGCGAGTGTCTTTGCCGAGGGCACGCCGGAACAGCCCCTGGCCTTCGTCAGGGGCTCCATGGGGCGGGCTGGCGTCACCGTCATCCGCGACGACGGCCTGACTGGCGAGGAGGGCTACCTCGTCGTCTGCGACGCCGACGAGGCGCGAGACGTCTTCGATTCGTTGGAGAATCGGGGCATGGCCGCCGTCCCCTTCGGCTACCGCACCTGGGAGACACTCACGATCGAGGCCGGCACGCCGCTCTTCGAGACGGAACTCGCCGGGCAGATACCGAATCACCTGGGCCTCCGCAACGCGGTCGACTTCGAGAAAGGCTGCTTCGTGGGCCAGGAGGTCGTGTCGCGGATCGAAAACCGCGGCCAACCCGGGGAGCGGTTGGTCGGACTCGTTCCCGACCGCGAACCCGACCCCGGGGCGGCTGTGCTCGAGGCGGACGCGGCTGTCGGGGAGGTCACGCGTGCCGTCTGGAGCCCCTCACTCGAGTCGCCGCTTGCTCTCGCGGTGATCGATGCCGAGGCCGGCTCGGAGCTTACCGTTCGCGTCGACGGGGAGGCGGTGCCTGCAGACCGTCGCGGCCTGCCGTTCGTCGAGGGGTCGGATCGCTCGGCCCGTATTCCATCGTACCCGGACGCCTGATCGCTCGGCGGCTCACTGTGCCGAATCGTAGACGCGATCGTAGAGGAACAACCCGAGCCCGGCGAGCAGGATCGCGTCCGTCACGGCGACGACGCCGCCCGGCGTGGCGGGCAGGACCGCCAACTCGACGACCCCCTCGTAGATCGCCCCGAGGCCACCAATGACGAGAGCGCCGACAGTGGCGACGGCGACCGGTCGCTCGACCCCGTCGCTTCGGACAATGAGCCAGGCGATTCCGATGACGACTGCGCCGGCGGCGACGCTGGGCGCGGCAGCGGTCACGGGGGAGTCGACGAGCAGTGACAGGACGAACAGGCCGATGATGAGGAGCACAGCCAGCCAGAGTGTCCGTGGTCGGCAGGGGAGCGCACTCACTGGCGGCGACACGACGAGCAGGTAGATAGGCGTTCTGCTAACGTCGGGATACGAGCGCCCTGAATTGCTCGCGGGAGAACAGGGTCGTCGGACGGTCCATGTGCACGCCGATCGGCCCGGAAAGGAGACGGAGACCGAGCCGCTGGATCGACGTCGGCAGGCGGTACGCGGCTCGAACGCCAGCACCGAAGCGGATTTCGCGACGGAGGTCGGCCCGCCAGGCGCGCTCGTAGTCCCCGAGCGTCCCTGGCTCCGCGGGATCGATTTCGCGGGCGGCGTGATCAGCGGCGATCATACCGTAACGGATCCCGCCGCCAGTGAACGGCTTCGTCTGTGCGGCCGCGTCACCGAGCAGGACGGATCGCTGGCCGGTCACTCGTGGCGGCGGGCCGATCGGAATCAGCCCGGAACAGCGCCGATCGAGGTCCACGCCGTACGCGTCGGCGAACGCGTCGAAGCGAGCCCGGACGTCTTCGCCAGGGGGGGTCGCGAGGCCGTACTCCACGCCGGCCGTCCCCCGGGGAATTCGCCAGGCAAAAAATCGGGGAACCGTCAGGTGCACGTCGACGAAGTCGCCGTGATCCGTGGACTCGTCGAACCCGAGGACGCCGTGGAGGAGTTCGTCGGGTTCTGGGAGTCCGAGGGCGGATCGAACCCGGGAGGTTGGGCCGTCTGCGCCAGCCACCATCCTGGCCGTATGGGTCTCGACCCCGTCGGGACCCTTGACCTCGACGCTGACGTGGTCCCGGTGGCGTGACACGTCGACGACCGTGTGGTTCTCGTGTATCTCGGCACCGGCGTCGCGGGCCGCCTCGGCCAGGGTTCGGTCGAGCCCGACGCGGTCGATCACGTTCGAGACGGGTTCGTCCTTGTAGAACGGGTACGCCCGACTGCCGGGGCCACCCAGGTGAAAGCGGGCTCCCGTGACTTCGTTTTGCAACAGGGCAGCCCGCGTGCCGTCGGGCGTAAAGTCCCAGAGATCGGTACTGACGTGCCCCGAGCACGCCAGCGGCTCGCCGATGGCGCCCTGTTCGAAGACGAGCACATCGTGGCCGGATCGAACGGCTTCCCGGGCAAATCGCGACCCGGCGGGGCCGGCGCCGACGACGATGAAGTCCCGCATCTAGCCCCGCTATGGCTCCTGACGTGTATGAACGTCCCGATCGGGTTGACGGACGCGCGACACACTAGTCGACGGCGGCGAGACCCCGTGGCAGTTGGTCGGTCGCAGCCCTCGGCCACTCGACCGGGAGTGTCTCCCAACTGTCGCCTCGGTGCGACCGAAACAGCCCGTGGTTCGTGATCGCGTAGAATCCTGCGTCGTGTGCCGTCACGACGGCCCGCCCGGTCCCGGTCGGACCGGGGAGCCCGTCCATCGCCACCTGCCACGACTCGCCATCTCGCCGATAGACGTAGGCGGTGCCGTCGGGATCGTGAGCACGGTGGGCGCCACTCGCCGCCGACACCACGACCAGCTCCGGATCGTCAGCTGCGACGGCGACGCTCCAAACGTACCGATGATCGAGCCCAGCCTGGGGATCGTCCCACGTCTCGCCGCCATCCGGCGACTCGGCGTACCCGTCTCCCGCAGCCACGTAGAGGTGGCCGGGCCGGTCGGGGTGCGTGGCAATGGTGTGGGTGTCGAGGCGTGCACCCTCGGGGTGGTCCAGCCACGTCGCCCCGCCGTCGTCCGTCCTGACGAACGCCCCGGCTTCGATCGCGACGTACACCCGTTCGGGGTCGTGTGGATCGACGGCCAGCCACCGGACGTGGTGGGTGTGTGGCCGCGGTGGGAACGACCACCGGTCGGCCGACGGGAGCGCCTCCAACCCGGGCCGCTCGGTCCACGACTCGCCGCCGTCCGTGGATCTGAAAACCTGACTCGGCTCCGTGCCGGCCCAGATAGTCGACGGGTCGTGCGGACTGACGGTGACGGCCGTCACCCGATCGCCGAACTCGGCCACTGTCTCCCACGTCTCGCCCCCGTTCAGGCTCCGACGGAGGCCCGCGTCGACGGTGCCGACAAAGACTCGCTCCGGCGCGGCCGGCGACGCGGCGAGGCATTCGAACCGGTCGGCGGGCTCGAGCCAGGTGCCAGTCCACGCTCCGTCACGGTCGCTGGCACGCAGGATCGCATGGTTCATCGCGGCGTAGACGGTGGCCATGCCGTTGGCTTCGGGCCGAATCCTCTTACCTGTCTGGGGGCAGAACCTGCCGGGCTAGTCGTCCCCGGCGCCGGTCACCTGCTCGCCGTCAACGCCAGCCGCGATGGCGAGGTCTCGATCCGACCGGGGCCCCTCGAGGTCGATGTCTGGAAGCAGGTCCCGGAGATACTGTCCCGTGAACGACGCGTCGTCCCGGGCCACCTCCTCGGGCGTCCCCGTCGTGACGACGTCACCACCGGCTTCGCCGCCCTCCGGCCCGAGATCGATGATGTGATCGGCGTTCTTGACGAGGTCGAGCTCGTGTTCGATCACGACAACCGAGTTACCCTCGTCGGCCAGACGGTGGAGGACGTCGATGAGCTTCCGTTCGTCGTGGGGGTGGAGGCCGGTCGTGGGTTCGTCGAGCAGGTAGAGCGCGTCGCCGGAGTCTTTCTTGCCCAGCTCTTCGGCGAGTTTGACCCGCTGGGCTTCGCCCCCGGAGAGCGTCGTGGAAGGTTGTCCCAGACGCATGTACCCGAGCCCTACGTCTTTGAGGAGTTTCAGCCGGCGGCGGAGCTGGCTGTGGCTCTCGAAGAACTCGTGGGCCTCGTCGACGGACATGTCGAGGACGTCGGCGATGGTTGCCCCCTTGAACGTCACATCCAGTGTCTCGTCGTTGTACCGCGCGCCGCCACACTCCTCGCAGGGCACGTGGACGTCCGAGAGGAAGTTCATCTCGATTTTGACCTGGCCCTGCCCGCCACAGGCCGCACACCGCCCGCCCTTGACGTTGAAGGAGAACCGCCCCACTTCGTACCCGCGCTGTTTCGCGAGTTCGGTCTCGGCGAACAGCTCGCGGACGTGATCGAAGACGTTCGTGTAGGTCGCGGGATTCGAGCGCGGGGTTCGGCCGATCGGGCTCTGGTCGATCAACCGGACGGTCTCGATCTGGTCGATTCCGTCGATGGCGTCGTGGTCGCCCGGGTCGACCGAGGTGTTGTCGTTCATCGTCCGGGCGAGGCCCTTGTAGAGCACCTCGTGCATCAGCGTGGACTTGCCGGACCCGGAGACGCCGGTGATCGCCGTGAAACACCCGATCGGGATCGAGACGTCGATGTCATCGAGGTTGTGCTGGCGGGCGCCTCGAACGGTGAGGTGTCCGTCGGGTGTGCGCCGCGTGTCGGGAACCGGAATGCGCTTGCGGCCAGCGAGGTAGTCACCCGTGATCGAATCATCGCTCTCGACGACGGCCGACAGCGGTCCATTGACCACGATTTCGCCCCCGCGTTTGCCCGGTCCCGGGCCCATGTCGATTACGTTGTCGGCCCGCCGCATCGTCTCCGTGTCGTGTTCGACGACGAGCAATGTGTTGCCGAGATCACGCAACTCCTCGAGGGTGTTCAGGAGGCGGTCGTTGTCGCGCTGGTGGAGGCCGATCGAGGGCTCGTC
>CAYLJD010000074.1:0-11635 GCA_964383875.1 uncultured Halobacteriales archaeon | reverse complement strand
CTGGCGACGATCGCCCTGATCACGTGGGTCGCCGTCGAGCAGGCCTCCACCGGGAGCGAAGAGGCGCTGCTGGTGCTGGTTGCCACCGCCGGCCCCCACGGTCGGATGGTTCGCGACCGGCTCGTGGCCGTCGGGTCGAGGCTTCGCCCGGGCGGCTGACCTGCACTGCGGTCACCCGCTGACGCGACGTTGTGGATTAGATACATATGCTCGCACGCCCAGAGTTGAGACATGGCTCTACAACAACCAGTGGTGGTCAGCGCGGTTCGCACGGCACAGGGTCGGGAAGACGGCGCACTTGCCGAATTCCGCAGTGAAGACCTCTCGATCCCGCTCGTCGAGGCGATGCTGGAGCAGACGGGGCTGGGGAGTGAACACGTGGACGACCTCATGTGGGGCTGTGCCCAACAGCGCGAAGAGCAGGCGACAAACATCGCTCGCCAGATCTCGATTTTCTCCTTGGGCGAGGCCGTGCCGGGGACGACGATCGATCGGCAGTGTGCGTCATCGGCACAAGCGATCATCAGTGCCTCCGACGCCATCCGTGCCGGCCAGCGCGACGTCATGATCGCCGGCGGCGTCGAGAGCATGAGCCGCGTGAAGATGGGCGAGGGGAGCGGCGAGATGTATCCGCCGATGTACGAGCGGTACGACCCCGGGTCACTGCCGATGGGGGCCACCGCGGAGAAGGTCGCCGAGAAGTTCGACATCTCCCGGGAGGAACAAGACGAGTTCGGCTACCGGAGTCACCAGCGAGCCGCCGAGGCGACCGAGGACGGACGGTTCGACGACGAGATCGTCCCCCTCGAAACGGAGGACGGGACGGTCGACGAGGACGAGGGGATCCGGCCGGACACGACCCTCGAGCAGATGGCCGAGCTCCCGACCGTGTTCAAGGAAGACGGGACGGTGACGCCCGGCAACGCTTCCCAGATCTCTGACGGGGCCGCCGGGCTGCTCCTGACCAGCCGCTCGTTCGCTGTCGATCACGGACTCGACATCCTGGCGGAGGTCGGCACCAACCACGTCGCCGGTGTCGACCCGACGATCATGGGAATCGGCCCGGTTCCGGCGACCGAAGGGCTCCTCGAGCGCGCCGGTCGGGACATCGACGACTACGGCCTGGTCGAGATCAACGAGGCCTTCGCGAGCCAGTGTCTCTACTCCCGCGATCAACTCGGCATCGAACCGGACCGGCTCAACGTTAACGGCGGCGCCATCGCGATCGGCCACCCGCTCGGCTGTTCCGGGGCCCGGCTGCCGGTGACGTTGATCCACGAGATGAACAAGCAGGGCGTCGATCGCGGGATCGCGACGGAGTGTGTCGGCTTCGGCCAGGGCGCGGCGATCGAGTTCGCGCGGCCCTGAGCCGCGCTGTGGTCACTCGCATTCTTCGTTTTTCACCCCTGGTGAGCTGTGCCCCTGCAGTGTGTCGACGTGGCAGACACGGTACGACGGGGCGCTCCGGTGGCGGTCGGGGATCCCGAGCGTCCGTCACGTGTCGTCCGGGTGTCGAGCGCGGTCCGACCAGCCTTTATGGCGGACCCCTGCCAGGTGCGGGTATGCGACTCGATGGCAAAACGGCCGTCGTGACGGGTGCCGGCTCGGGGATCGGCCGTGCGACTGCGGTTCGATTCGCGAGCGAGGGTGCGACCGTCGTCGTCACTGACGTCGATCCCGACGGTGGCCGCGAGACAGTCGAGCGGATCACCGAAACCGAGGGTCCAGGCGAGGCGGTGTTCGAGTCCCTGGACGTGACGGACGCCGACGCCGTCGAATCGACGGTCGATGCGGCAGCCGCAGAATACGGGCTCGACGTGATGGTCAACAACGCCGGGATCGGTCAGGGGAACGCCGCCATGGAGGACGTGACTCTCGACGAGCGTGATCGGATCTTCGAAGTCAACGCGAAAGGCGTCTGGAACGGCTGTCGGGCGGCGATCCCGCACCTCAAGGAGCAGGGGGACGGCACCATCGTCAACGTGGCGTCGCTGGCCGGAATCATCGGTCAACCGTGGTCGTCGGCCTACGCATTCACCAAGGGTGGCGTCGTGAAGTTCACGCGGACGATCGCCGGCGAACTCGGCCGCTACGGCGTGCGTGCCAACGCCGTCTGTCCGGGATTTACGGATACACCATTGGTTCGGAGCGGCCTCGAGTCTCGTGACGATCCGGAGGCCGCCCGCGAAACGTTGGAACAGCAGTACGCCCTCAAGCGGATCGGCCAGCCGGCGGAAATCGCCGACGCGATTCTCTTTCTCGCCAGCGAGGAGTCGTCGTTCGTGACCGGCCACGCCCTCGTCGTCGACGGTGGCTATTCGAGTGGGTGAGGGAACTGAATTGCGTGACGGGCTGACCAATATTGCTTGGCGGGGAACGGGGTGTGGTTTTACGGTCCCGAGGCCGGTACGTCAGCGCATGGAGTACCACGACTCCGAAAAAGCGCAGGAAGTCGCGTCGCGGGTCGAGGCGTTCATGGAGGAGCGGGTGCTGCCGCGGGAACGCGAGGCTCTACGGTCGCGTGAACTCATCACCGAGGACGAGGTGCGCGACTGCTGGGAAGAGGCCAAAGAGCGCGACCTGTTCGCCCCGCAGGTCCCCGAGGAGTACGGCGGTCAGGGCCTCGGCTTCCGGGACATGCTGCCCTCGTTCGAGCAAGTGGGCCGATCGCTCTGGGGTGCCCTGTCGATCCGGGCGAACGCCCCACAGGAGGGCAATATGCACACGATCGACCTCGCCGGGACCGAGGCCCAGAAGGAGGAGTACCTCCGCCCCCTGGTCCAGGGGGACATTCGCACCGCGTTTTCGATGACCGAACCGACGGCGGGTGCCGGGTCCGACCCGAAGATGCTGAAGACCACCGCCAAGAAAGACGGCGACGAGTGGGTCATCAACGGCCACAAGTGGTGGACCTCCGACGGCTACAACGCCGACGTCTTGCTGGCCATGGCCCGGACTGATCTGGACGTCCACCCCTACGAAGGGACGTCGATCTTCCTCGTCCCGACCGACGCCGACGGCGTCGAGATCGTTCGGAACATTCCGCACCTCGGCGGACACGGGATCGTGGACATCGAACGCGGTCACGCCGAGATCAAGTACGACGGCGTTCGGGTGCCCGAGGAGAACCTCCTCGGCGAGGAGGGCGGCGGCTTCCGGCTCGCCCAGTTGCGCCTCGGCGGCGGCCGGCTCACCCACTGCATGCGGTACTCGGGGATGGCCGAGCGAGCGCTGAACATCTCGAAGGCGTACATCCAGGAGCGAGATGCGTTCGGCAGTTCCCTCGCGGACAAGCAGGCCCTGCGCCACCGGGTCGCGGATGCCGAGACGAAGCTGCACGCCACGCGCACCATGGTCAGGCACGCGGCACGGGAGCTGGACGACAGCGACGCCCGAATCGAGGTCGCCATGGCGAAGATGTACGCCGCGAACGTCACGAACGAGATCATGGACCTGGCCGTGCAGTGTCTCGGCGGGAACGGCATCGGGAAGGACCTCCCGGTGGCGTACTTCTACGAGAGCGTGCGACCCTTCCGGATCGTCGACGGCGCCGACGAGGTCCACCGCCGCTCGATCGCCCGCTGGGCGTTCGAGGACGTGCCGACCGACGACATGGAGAACGTGCTCCGGTTCGACGAGGGTCTCGACAAGACGTAGCGTCGTCGGCTGGGTGTGGAGACGCGGTTTCGGCGTGTCCGACGCGGGCCACTGCAGGTACCTTCAAGGCCGTGGGCCCGGCACCGGGCACCATGCAGATCGGCACGGTCTTGCCGCAGCTGGAAATCGGCGACGATCCCGAGACGCTCCGCGACTACGCGCAACGGATCGAGGCCGCGGGGTACACGCACCTGTTAGCCTACGATCACGTCCTCGGTGTCAATCCCGGCTGGGATGATTGGGACGGGCCCTACGACAACGCGGACACGTTCCACGAGCCGCTGACGACGTTCAGTTACCTCGCCGCCCACACGGACGACCTCTCGTACGTCACGGGGATCCTGATCCTGCCCCAGCGACAGACGGCGCTCGTGGCCAAACAGGCCGCCCAGGTCGATCGGTTCACCGACGGACACTTCCGGCTGGGGGTCGGCGTCGGCTGGAACCGCCACGAGTACACCGCCCTCAACGAGGATTTCACGACCCGAGGCCAGCGTGTCGAGGAACAGATCGAGGTCCTCCGTCGCCTCTGGACCGACCCGGTCGTCGACTACGAGGGAATGTTCCACGAGATACCCGAGCTGGGGATCAATCCGCGGCCGGTTCAGCAGCCGATCCCGATCTGGCTCGGCGGCATGGCCGAGCCGGTCAAGCGCCGTGTGGGGCGGATGGCCGACGGCTGGCTGCCGCAGTTCCAGCCCAGCGAGGAGGCCGAAGACGCCATCGCCGACGTGCATCGCTACGCCGAGGACGCGGGTCGGGACCCGGACGACATCGGCATCGAGGGCCGGATGTACGCCGAGCCCAACGACGAAGACGACTGGATCGACCGCGCCCAGGCGTGGCAAGAACTGGGGGCCGACTACCTGTCCGTGAGTACGATGTACCAGGGGCTGGACGACCCGACAGACCACGCCGCACACCTGGAGGCGGTGGCGTCGACGCTTGCCGACGCAGGATTGCTGTAGCCGGGTGCCCACCCCAGGAGTGGGCCCTCAGAGCACGCCCCGGAGGAGCGAGCCCCACAGCGGAGCGATCAGCCCGAGTCCGATCGTGACGTAACTCGCCGGCGCCAGCCCGAAGAACCCGGCGGGAGTGACGATCGGGCTCGCCGCGACGTGGACGACAACCACCAGGACACCGATGGCGAGCCCGGCGGCTGCGGCTCGCGGGAGCGTCTCGCTGACGAGCCCGACGAGCGCGCCGGCCACGACGAGGCCGAGCCAGTGGATCCACGCGGCGGTCAGGCCGACCAGCGCGGCGACGACGAGGGCAGCCCGACGACGGTTCGGTCGGGATCGGAGGTCGACGAGGATCTGGGGTGTCCACCCGTGTGCGTCGGTCATTCGGCATCCGCCTCGAACTCGATCGTCTCACCGTCATCTGGGACGGTGAACCGCATCGGCTTGTACTCGCCGTCGGCCCACATCCGGAGCTGGTCGTGGTAGTGCGCCGAGAAGTACGACCCGTCCTGCCCGCCGGGGATAACTGACAGCGATTCGCCAGCCAAGGGTGACACCTGGCGCCAGCTGCTGCCGGCGTCAGCGTCCTCGTGAACGTTGAAGACCGTAAATGCCGTGCCATCTGTGGGATACTGCGGGTAGTTGAGCGCGGCGAGCTGACTCCCAAACTGGTGATCGATCGTCGTCTGGTTGACGTCGCCGTACACCGCCCAGCCTTCCTGGTCGATCCGCGAGACGGCCTCGTCCATGGCCCTCGCGATGACCGCCGCGCGGTCTCCGTCGAAGAATTCGTCGTCCGGTGGCAGCGTGACGAGGACCCACTCCTGGGGCCACCACGACTCGTCAAGGCCGTGATCGTCGAAGCGGTCGCCCCAGGTTTCCTCTCGAAACTGCTCGGAGAACACGTGGAACACGAGCGCCGCGTGTGATTCCCTCGACATCCGGTAGTCCCACTCGGCCAAGGCGTCCACCCAGGGATCGGCTGCCGATTGCATCTGTGAACGAGCGTCGACGATCGCCGGCACGAGCATCCGCGCTCGGATGTCGACAGCGTCCCGCTGGAGGGATTGCATGAAGTCCAGGTCGACCGGTGGCCCGTTGGCGACCCGTTCGTCGAGTCGTTCGTAGATGCGCATGCCACGAAATCCAGACGCGTATTCCTGACCGATGGGGTACGCTGGCGAGTCGACCGGCCGCTGGTTCGCGGTGCCGACGTAGTCCGCGTCGTCGAGCCCGGGTTTCTCCGCAAAGGGGATGAAGCCGTCCCAGGTGCTCTGGCCGAACGGTTCGAATCCCGACCACTCCGCCTCGCCGGCCGAGCCGTCGAATACGCGGTCGCCACGAACGACGGCCCCATCGATCCGTCTGATCGGAATCCGACCTGTCACCTTGTAATAGACGGCCTCGTCGTCGACGTACAGTGCGTTCTGTGTGGGGACGTCCATCTTCCGGATGGCGTCACGGAAGTCTGCACGGCCGGTGGCGCGGCTCATCTCGTAGATGGCCTGGGATTCACGGGTGCCGGACATGCCGGTCCAGGCGACGCCAACGTGGTGTGTCTGGCCGGCGATGTCGCGGTCGACGAAGGCACCGTGGACGGTCTTTCGCACGTCGATCGTCCGGTTCTGGCCACCGGCAACCTCGATCGTCCGACGGTCGGACTCGAAGTCGCGCCACTCGCCCTGGTAGCGATATCGGTCGCCGTCGACCGCGTAGGTGTAGTGGTCGACCACGTCGGCGCCAGTGTTGGTGAATCCCCAGGCGCCGTGGGCGTTCTCGCCGACGATCACGAAGGGGATGCCCGGAAACGTCGCGCCGCGGACGTCCACGTCACCCACGGTGATGTGCTGTTCGTACCAGACGGGCGGGGCCATGAGCGTGAGGTGGGGATCGTACGCGAGGATGGGGGAGCCGCTGTCCGTGTGGTCCCCGGCGACAGCCCAGTGGTTCGATCCCCAGCGGGCGGCCGGTTCGTGCGTCCCGAGCCACGCGGCGAAGTCGGCGTCAATGCTGTCTGGACGCTCAGTCGTCGTGGCTGTCCCGTCGGGATCGCCTGTCGTCCCGTCACGGATGATCGGTGCGCCGTGATCGAACGGGCGGCCGTAGAGTCTGCGGTACGTCTCGGTGCCCAATCGTTCCTGCAGCACCGACCGACGGAGCGCGTTGAAACTGCCGGTGAGTCCCCAGGACACTTGCTGGCCGACGAGCAACGTATCGAGGGGCGTCCACTCGTCGGCATCGTAGCCAGCGAGCCCGAATTCGAGCGGGTCCGGGCCGGTGGCGAGGTACTCGTTGACGCCCGCCGCGTACGCCTCGGTCAACGTCTCCACCCGGCTGCCCGCGAGGGCGTCCTGGGTTGCCTCGGCCGCCCCCCGGAAGTCCATCTTGGCGTTGAAGACGTCGGACTCGACGGCTGGCTCGCCCACGGCGGCCGCCAGACGCCCGTCCATGAGCCGCCGGATCAGGTCCATCTCGAAGAGGCGGTCGGCCGCCTGAACGTACCCGACGGCGTAGTAGGCCGCCGGCTCGGCGTCCGCCTCGATGTGGGGGACGTGGTAGTCGTCGTAGGTGACGGTCGCGTCGCCGTAGGGACTGCTGACGTCGGTCGGGACCGACCCCCACGTTCCCTGCCAGGCACGCCCGGACAGGGGGGCGAAGGTCTCGAGCAGGTCGCCGGCGGGAGACACGGCCGCGCCGCCAGCACCGGCACCGAGAACCGCCGCGAGCAGCGCCCGACGTGTCGTCTCTCGAGACATGGAGGCGACTTTGTAAGGCGACGAATAAGCGTTGCGACCAGACTCCTCCCCGCTTATGCGCGCTCGTCGGACGGCATCCAGCCGACGAAGTCGTCGTCGACGGCCACCCCAAGTGCGTCCAGCATCCGCGCCGTGGCGACGTAGTGGCTGGCGAGCATGGCGACACCCGCCACGGTCCCGACATCGTAGTGCTCGCAGAGTCGGTCGTGTTCCGCGTCCCGAAGATCCCCCAGTGCCACCGCTCGGGCGTAGGTAGCGAGCGCAGCGTCGGCGTCGGACAGCGCCGAGTGATCACCCTCGCTGATGGCCCGGATCGCCGCGTCCGTGACACCGGCCTCCCGGCCCAGACGGACGTGCTGTTGCCACTCGTACTCGTGGTGGAGGGCACGGGCGACGGCGAGGATCGCCACTTCCCGTTCGCGCTCGGGGAGAACCTCCCACAGCCGCGTGGAGTAGCGCATGTACCACTGCATCTGCTTCGGGGCGTTGCCCATCGCTTCGAAGATCTGTGCCTCGCCGACGTCACTCTCGGTGAAGAGGTAGCGGTACTCCTCGGGCAGGTCCTCGACGCCGAGCAGCGGCACGCGTGCCATGCCCTGGGTACGTGAGGCTCTGTCAAAGAGCCCCCGACTCGTCACGGCCCCGTAACTTTTTGCGCCACCGGGATGTGTTCCGCAGACATGCCCTATCTCGATCCAGCAGTGATTCTCCGGGAGTTCTCGTCTTTCGCCGCGACGGAAATCCGCCCGGCACTCGCCGACGGCGAGGAGTTCATGCACGGGCAGGTCGGCTCGATGGCGAGCACACTCCGATTTCTGGCGGACGAACTCGAGGGGTTCGATGCCGCCGTCGCGACCCAGCGTGAGGCGCTGCTCGACGCCCTCGAGACGACGCGAGCGACGATCGACGATCCGGCCGTCGCGGAGACGGTGACGGCCGTCGAATCGCGGGTCCGCGCGGCCGACGGGAACGCACGGGGTGTCGAGCAGACCGTTCTCGAGGGGGCCGACGAGGCACTGGCCGCCGTCGATGCCCTCGACGACGCGGCCGCTCGCGAGGCGCGAGCACCCCTGTACGAATTCATCGACGAGCGCCTCGAGGCCCAGTTGACGCTCCTCGGGAGGCCGGCAGACGGTGGCTGACGTCACCAGGCAGACCCTTGAGGCGCTGTTGTCACGGCGATTCGAGGACGTGCGGGTGTCGAACCTCCAGGAGCACGTCGAGGGGTGGTCCCGGGATACGGTCTCGTTCGACGCCGCGTGGACCGACACGGACGGCGCGCACGAACAGCGGCTCGTCGTCAGGGCCGAGAGCGACGAGCAGATCGAGGGCGAGCGGCGGAGCGAGGGCAACGACATCCAGACGGAGTTCCGGACGATGGACGCCGTGCAGGACGCGGCTGTCCCGGTCCCGGAGACGATCCTGTGGGAGGGTGACCGCGACGTCGTGGGCGGCAAGTGCTTCGTGGTCGGATACCGGCCCGGCGACGCGCCCATCGTCTGGGACCGCGAGGATCGCCAGGATCTCTACGAGCACTGGGACGGGGACAGCGACCTGCCGGACCAGTTCGTCGACGCGCTCGCGGGGATTCACGCACTGGACCCGGCAGACGTGCCGTTCCTCGACACCCACGAGGACTACGCCGCCTGGGAGATCGACCGGTGGGAGGCGATCTACCGGGAGTCGACGCCGAAGCCGGAACCGGCAGTCGAGGAGGCGATCCGGTGGTTTCGGGCCAACAAACCCGCGGTGCCGGAGCACACACTGGTCCACGGCGACTACCGCGTCGGGAACATGTTGGTGGACGGGGAGGACCTCTCGGCCGTCCTCGACTGGGAGTTGGCACGGGTCGGCGACCCGATGTACGACCTCGGATACGCGTCGACCCGGTACTTCGCGGGCAAACTCATCACGCCGATCGAGCGTCCGGAACTCGCCTGTTCACTCCTCGAACGTGACTGGTTCTACGAGGCGTACGAACGGCGCACCGGTCGCGAGGTCGATCGGGATCGGGTCCGGTACTGGCGGGCCTTCTCGGCGTTCGTCATGATGACCATCTCGCTATCCGGTCTCGATCAGTTCGCAGCCGGCGAGACTGGCGACGCTCGGGGCGCCTGGTGGCAGTACACGGTCCCCGGACTGATCGAAGATCAAGTCGACCTCATCCGCGCCGACCGGACGTAGCGGACCCGCCTCAGACCGTCTCGACTTCGCTTTTGAGGACCTTGCCCGTCGGATTCCGAGGCAGTGCGTCGAGGAAGACGACCTCCCGTGGCTGCTTGAAGTCGGCGAGGCGGGATTCGACGTACGTCTGCACGTCGTCTGCAGTGAGCGTCGCCCCGTCTTCGAGCACGATTGCGGCCTTGACCCGTTCGCCCCAGGTCTCGTCGGGAACGCCGACGACGGCGGCCTCGTCGATCCCCTCGTGTTCGTGGAGGACCTCCTCGATTTCGGCCGGGTAGATGTTCTCGCCGCCAGAGATGATCATGTCGTCTGTCCGGCCCACGAAGTAGACGAATCCGTCCTCGTCGCGGCGCACCAGATCGCCGGAGTGGAACCAGCCGTCCTCGTCGATGACGGCATCGGTTCGGTCCGGCAAGCCGTGGTAGCCGCGCATCCGCGTCGGTCCGTTGTAGCAGATCCGGCCGATTTCGCCCGGAGCGACCGGCTCCCCGGATTCCGGATCGACCACCTTCACCATCACGTTGAGGAGTGGTCGCCCGACCGAATCCGGCTTGTCCAGGGCGTCATCCGGGTGAAGCGTAGTCGTCGTGGGCGACATCTCCGTCTGCCCGAACGCGTCGGAGATGTCGGCGCCGAACCGCTCCTGGATGGTCGCCTTCAGCTCTCGGCCGGAGGGGGCGGCGCCGATCCCGAATGTCTCGAACGCCTCGAGGTCGTAATCGTCGAAGTTCGGGAGACCCAACAGGGCCCGCGCCATCGTCGGGACGAAAAACGCCGTCGTGATCGACTCGGCTTCGAGGACTGCCATCACCCGCTCGGGGTCGAAGTCGGCCATCATCACGGTGGTCGCCGAGACGTAGAAGCTGTTGAGAAACAGTCCGAAGGCAGCGATGTGAAAGAGCGGCGTGACGATCAACGCCCGTCCGTCCATGTTGGCTTCCCGGTCTTCGATCGCCGATTCGACAACCGAATTGGTCGCCTGCTGGACGAGGTTGTCGTGCGTGAGGAGACACCCCTTCGGCGTGCCGGTGGTTCCCGAGGTGTACATCAGCATGGCGTCGTCCAGTCGCGTCGGGCCACCCTCGACTGTGTCGTCGCTGGCCCCCTCGCGGAACTTGGTGTATGAATCGGCGTAGACCGGGGACTCGTCGCCGACGTAGAGGTACTGATCGGGCGCCCGGTCGTCGTCGTGGATCTCCTCGACGATGGCCGTCGCGTCAGCGTCGAACACCAGCAACTCGGCAGCCGAGTCGTCGAGCACGTACCGGACCTCGTCGGCCTTGAAGCGGTGGTTGACGGGGACTGGGACGGCCCCGAGTCGCATCGCTCCGAGGTACGTTTCGAGGGTCTCGATGTTGTTCTGCATGTAGACCCCGACCGTGTCTCCCGTGTCGATCCCGCGGCCGCGCAATCCGGTGGCAACGCGATCGATCCGCGAGTCGAATTCGGCGTGGGTGAGCGCTTCGATCCGTCCGTCCGGCCCCTGGCTGACCAGCGCTTCCGTGTCCGGGAACTTGTGGGCGTTCCGCTCGGCCAGCCAGGGGACAGTTATTCCCTGCATGGCGTCTCCGGCACGCGGCGATGAGTTAACTCTGTGGTCGGCGGTGGCCGTTCAACGGTGCCGTAAATTTAACACCCAGGTGGGCGGCGACCCACTATGTCATACGGCATTCCCGACGACGTGCAGGACCTGCTTGCGGATCTCGACGCGTTCATCGAGTCCGAGATCGAACCGCTGGAGGCCGACAACCGGGAGTACTTCGACGAGCGTCGCGAGCACGCGCGGACGGACTGGGACGCCGGGGGCCTTCCGGATCCGGAGTGGCAGGCACTGCTGGGCGAGATGCGCGACCGTGCCGACGAGGCGGGCTTCTATCGATATCCACTCCCGGAGAAATTCGGCGGCAGTGGCGGCACGAACCTCGGGATGGCGATCATCCGCGAACACCTCGCGCATCGGGGCCCGGGCCTCCACAACGTCCTCCAGACGGAGGCGTCAGTGGTGGGCAATCACCAGTTCCCGCAGATTCTGGACCGCTTCGGCACGCCCGAACAGCAGGAACTGATCGAGGATGT
>CAYLJD010000073.1:0-11649 GCA_964383875.1 uncultured Halobacteriales archaeon | reverse complement strand
TCGTCGAATCCCATCGTTCTGGCGCTGACTTCGACCAATCTCTCCTTAACAGTTTCCGTGACGGGCGTGGCAGCCGACTCAGCCGAGCTGATCGACGCCTCGTGTCGCTGGCACTCCCGAGATTGAAAGCAGATGCCGGACCACTCCAACACACACGTGGCCGACATAGCACGCAGGTCGGTTCGGAGCGATCGGCCGTCGACGTCCACGACGAAGACTCGTCCCGACGGATCGGCAGCGTGTCCGCCAGATAGTCTGGAACTGATACGCGACGGGCGCCAATATCAATAGGTGACAATACATTTCAATACCTATCTTTATAACCCACGAGGCGGTAAGTTGACACCAATGCCCATCGACGCGGATGCGCTCAGAGACGGTGACGGGCTTTCCGTCCGACCCGGGACGAACGAGTACGCACTCCTCGCCTTTCTCCTCCAGCATCGCGACCTCGCCTACACGCCCAAGGAACTCTCGGACGAGACGGACATCCCCTACGGGAGCGTCTATCCCACGCTCCAACGACTCGAGGAGAAAGGATTCGTCGAGAAAGTCGACCGGTACTGGATGGCGATTGACGACGATCGGATCGCATCCAAAGCGGCCTCACTGGTGGGCCTCAGAACCATCGCCGTTCGAGAGGACGAGGACGAATACAGTCAGCATCCGGACTGGGCAACGGACCTTCCGGATCTCGGTGAGAACGCGTAAATGCCATACGAAAGCGGTTCAGTCGTGCTGGGTCCGGACATTCTCAAACTGCTCGATCCGGACCGTTCAGCGAGCAGTCTCGACGACATCGGTCCCCGTCCGTTCGTGGTCGTCTCGAACGACCGCCGACCGTTTTATCCCGACGAATACACGGTCATGGCGATCACGACGACCGATCGGGATGTCGCCCTCCCCATCACGGACAGCGATATCCTCGACGGACGACTCAGATACGACTCGTACATCAATCCCTGGACGGTGACACCGCTTCAGTCAAGCGATATCGGGAAGCGCGTTGCACAGCTCGCCGAGAAACTGGTTCGACGAGCGTGGGGAGACTTCTGGCTGTACCACGGTACGGATTAACCTCCGTCCCTCCCGAAGTGGTGCGAGATGGATGACACAGCAGAGCGCGATCTTCCCCACGATTCGGTCTGTATCACCCTCTGGTCGGGATCGAAACAGTTCGAGATCCAGAACGAGGTGGCCGTGGCGCCGGAGGCGGAGCAATGAGAGGCGGAAATACGACCGGGACGAACGAACGTCGGACTATCGTCTCAGCCGAGGCGGTCGACGACCTCGCCACCCTCGAGGTAGCCAATCCCGTGGCGCTCGGCGTAGGCCCGTGCCCCGGCCGGTGACAGCGCCTGACCGGTCTCGTCGTCGAGCATCTCACAGACGACCACCGCCGGCGGCTGATCGGCAGCCGTTGCGAGGGCGATCCCGAGTTCGGTGTGGCCGCGACGGTCCCCTAACACGCCGGGTGCCGCCCGGAGGAGGTGGACGTGGCCGGGCGTCCGGAAGGTGTCCGCGAAGTCCGTCCCGGCCGGATCGGCAGCCGCCTCGCCCAGTGCCCGAATCGTCAACGCGCGGTCGGCGTCGGTGATACCGGTGGAGGTCTCCCGGTGGTTGACGGGCAACGAGAACGAGGAGCGCTCGTCGTAGTCCAAATCGTGACCGGCGGCCGCCGGGTGATCGATGACCTCCTGGAGGTAGGGCAGGTCGAAGGCTTCGCCGACCGCGTGGCTGACGGCAACACAGACGAGGCCCCCCGCGTCGTTTCGCAGCCGCGCGACGACGTCGGGCGTCACCGCCGACGCCGGGTAGATCAGGTCGGTCTCGCCCTCCCGGTCGGCGGCGTCGTGGACACACACCGGACGGCCCTGCCGGAACGCGTCGATCGCGGCGGCAACCGGGTCGGTCGCCTCGGCGACGTCGCTACTCCGCGACACGGACAGTCACCTCGTCGCCGTCGTCCAGGTCGAGTACGTCCCGGAGCCTGTCGGGAGCGATCACCTCGAGGTGATCGTCCCCGTGGTGGGTCCGCTCCGGCGCGATCACGTGCGCCGGATCGAAGGCCTCGTCCGCCACCACTGTTGCCGGATAGCAGTAGGCTGGCCCGTAGGTCCGCTCCTCGTCCTCCCAGCCCTCGATTTCGATCGGGTCGACGCTCGACAGCCGCGTCCGGGTCCGGATGCTCTCCTCGTCGAGATCGATGTTGAGCGTGCCCGGGAACGGCTCGTACCCCAGGCGCTCCGTGAACTGGCGCATGTATCCCGACAGCGAGATGTAGTGGCGTCCTTCCCCCATCCCGCTCGTGACCGCCCCGGTCAGCTCGAAGTCCGGCGCGGACTCGAACAGGCGGCGGTACGCGTCGTATTCTGCCCGCAGCCGATTCTCGCCGGCGTCCGTGACCGAGACCCACTGGCCGTCGCTGACGATCTCCCGGTCGAGGTGACCGGCGTCTTCGAGGTGTTGGAGGCGTCGCGAGGCGGTTTGACTCGACGTGTCGAGGGCCGCGGCGAGCCCCGAACACGAGATCTTCGTCTCGCCACCGAGCGCCCCGTCCAGTGCGAGGTGCTTGAGCGTCGCGAGGGCCGGGCCCGAGACAGACTGGGCCGCCGTGTCCGACATAGGCGGGCGTTGGCAACCCTCGGTGATAAGAATACCGAATCTGGGAGTTATCTCAAAATTGGGATGTGGTCGCGTCCGTACCGTCGCTGAGTACCCCTGTCACCTAATCCTGTCGGTCCGGCTGGGCCACCGCCTCGTCCGGAGACTGGTCGGCCTCGGGCTCGGCGGGGCCCTCATCCAAGAGTTCCGTTGGCAGCGACGCGTTGTCCGTATCGCCGAAGCCGGCACTCAGGATTCGCGTCAGCGCGTCCTCGACGGTCTCCTGCGTTTCAGTATACCGATCGGGCTCGACCTCGATGACGTACCCGGTCGTGATGTTCGGCGCGGTGGGAAGAAACAGGATGTCGCGCCCGTCGTTGGTGGTCTTCCCCGTTTTGAAGGCCGTCATCCGGAGTCCGTTCCACGTGTCGATACGAACCGGTGACTGGAGCGTGTCCGTCCCGCCGACGGCGGTTTCGACGGCCATCTTCGAGGCGTTGTAGACGACGCGAAGACCCGGCAACTGATTAATCACGTCGTCGAGGGCGGCCTCAAGGACGGACCCGAGCGCCGTCCGCATGAGGTACCCGATGGCGAACACGAGCAGGACGAACACCACCAGCGTCAACCCCACCCGCAGCCGCGGGTCGCCGACCGGGATCGGGATGCCGGCGATCTGGCGGTAGAGCCAGAAGACGATGTACAGCGTGACCAGGAGCGGGACCAGAATGATCAGGCCGCTCGCGAAGTCGCGCTTCCAGGTCGCCATGTGTGAAACCGCGGTCGGCTCGCTAATCAGTTTTGTCACCGGGAGCGCCGTCTCAGCGCCGTTCGCCGGGTGTAACGGAAACGGTTACCCGGTTTGCAGGCCAACCCCCGCTGTGGACGAGACGATCGCGTGGCTGCGCGAGCGTCCCTCCTACGAGGGGCAGATCGCCGACCACCGCGTGCAACCGGGTCGGGACGCCGAAACCGCCGACCTCGCAGTCGACGACCGGGTGGCGTCGTCGCTCGCGGATCGAGGCATCGAGGACGTGTACGCGCATCAGGCCACGGCGGTCGAAGCGGTCCGGGCGGGATCGGACGTCGTGCTGTCGACACCGACGGCCAGCGGCAAGAGTCTCGCCTACACCGTGCCGGCCATGGAACGCGCGATGGACCGACTCGCCACCACACTGTACGTCGCCCCGCAGGTGGCGCTCATCAACGACCAGGCCGACACGCTGAGCGATGTCGCGAGAGGGTTGGGCTTCGGGTCGCGCGTCGCCGTCGATCGCTACACGGGCCAGCTCTCGCGGAGCGAGAAGGAAGCGGTCCGCGACCGACGGCCACCGATCCTGTTGACCACGCCGGACATGCTCCACTACGGGATCATGCCCCACGCCCACCGGCTGTGGGAGTGGTTCGTCGAGCGCCTCGAGACGGTGGTGATCGACGAGATTCACGAGTACCGCGGGATCTTCGGCAGCCACGTCGCGCTCGTCCTGCGTCGCCTGAACCGGCTGTGCGAGCGGTTCGGGGCCGACCCCGAGTACGTCTGCTGCTCGGCGACCATCGGCAACCCGGTCGCGCACGCCGCGAGTGTCACCGGTCGCCCGGCCGACGGGTTTGCGCTGGTCGACCGGGACTCGAGTGCGAGCGGGCCCACCCACTGGGTGTGCTGGAACCCGCCCGAGTACGCCGTCGAGGGGCAGTGGCAGAGCGGTCGTCGCAAATCCTCCCACATGGAAACGTTGCGGCTGTTCGTCGATCTCGTCGAGCGGGGCCTCCAGACCGTCGTCTTCACGGGTGCCCGCCAGACTGCGGAGCGCTACGCGACCGAGAGCGCCGAGGCACTCCGCGAACGCGGGCAGACGGACCTCGCCGGGAACGTCGCCGCCTACCAGGCGGCCCTCACCGACGAGCGACGGGAGGCGATCGAGCAGGGCCTGTCGAACGGCATGATCCGAGGCGTCTGGAGCACGAGCGCCCTCGAACTCGGGGTCGACGTCGGGGGGCTGGACGTCGTCCTGTTGGACGGGTATCCGGGCACCCGGATGACGACCGACCAGCGCGCCGGCCGGGCCGGGCGGGGCGACGACCCCAGCCTGGTCGTCCTGATCGCCGGCGAGGACCAGCTCGATCAGTACATCATCCGATCGCCGGACTCGCTCTTCGAGGAACCACCGGAGCGGGCGGTCACGAACCCGGCCAACGAGACGATCCTTCCCGACCACGTGCGCGCAGCCGCCCGCGAAACGTGGCTCCGGCCTGACGACGAGCAGTTCTTCGGCGAGACGTTTCCGGACGTGGTCGCCGACCTCACGAAGGCTGGCGACCTGGAGCGCCGCCAGACCGACGACGGGATGCGGTGGCTCGACGCCAGCGGGGGGAGTCCGGCCCACGAGACGAATCTCCGGACGGCAAGCGA
Source organism: uncultured Halobacteriales archaeon (assembly GCA_964383875.1). GTDB lineage: Archaea > Halobacteriota > Halobacteria > Halobacteriales > Haloarculaceae > CAYLJD01. The sequence goes on along the minus strand of CAYLJD010000073.1, from coordinate 6,635 downwards.
TCGAGACGTCCAGCTGCGGACGCGAGACGGCGACCGGCTGGGATCGTTATCCGTCGCGGACGCGCTCCGGGACGCCCATCCCGGGGCCATCTACCACCACCAGGGGCGCACCTACGAGGTCCGGGAACTGGACCTCGACGCGCACGTCGCCGAGCTCGACCGGACCTGGGCAGACTACTTCACCCGGATCCGCCACGACAAGCAGATCACCGTCGAGGCAGACCGCAAAGAGACGACGTTCGACGCCCGCGAGGACGTCACCGTCCGGTTCGCCGACGTGACGGTCCGCACGCAGATCACCGGTTTCGAGCGCCGCGACGCCAGAAGTGGCGAGGTACTCGGCGAACAGTCCCTCGACCTGCCGGAGACGAATCTGGAGACGACGGCCCTGTACTACGTGCTCCCGGTCGATCTCGAGCGGCCGTTGCACGGCGTCGGCGACTTCGCCGGCGGCATCCACGCCGCCGAGCACGCCATGATCGCCATGTTTCCGTTCTCGTTTCTCTGTGACCGGCGAGATATCGGTGGCCTCTCCACGCCGGTCCACCCCCACACGGACCGGAGTACGGTCTTCATCTACGACGGTCACCCCGGCGGCGTCGGGCTAACGCGGAGTGGATTCGAGGAAATCGACCACCTCGCCGCGATCACACACGACGTGGTCGCCAGTTGCGAGTGCGAAGGTGGGTGTCCGGCCTGCGTCCAGTCGCCCCACTGCGGGAACGGAAACGAGCCGCTCGACAAGGCCGTCGCCCAGCACTTGCTCGGGGAGCTGTCGGGCGCCGACTGACCGCGGCGGGTCAGCGGCGTCGGCGGGCGAGACCGATCAGGCCCAGTATCGCGATCACCGTGCCAAGAACGGTGAACCCGGGGCCGTCATCGCCGGTCGTCGTCGTGTCCTCGGCGGGTGCCGACACGACGGCGGCGTCGACAACCAGACTGTCGTTCGCATGCCGATACGGCGCATCGGCGTCGAGGTCGAGCGTTCCATCGTCGTCGACGTCCCGGTACAGGACGGCAGTGATGTCGGCGCTTGATCCGGCGGAGAACGAGACATCAGTGCCGACTGACACGTCCGAATGGACGCCGGCCGTCAGTGACGTCGAGCCGACGAGGGTCCCGGTTTCGTTCTGTAGATGGAAGCCCACGAAGCCCGACTCAGGGAGGCGGGCAAACTGGAGAGTCACATCACTTGCCTCGCTGCTCGCGGACACCTCCTGGTCGGTAAAGTCGATGGATGGAGACGGCAATACGTCGAATATGGACGTGGCGGAGTCCGTCTGGCCAACCGGGTCCGTGACCTGCAGCTCGACCGTATACGTCCCCGGCCCCGAGAGACTCACGTCACCGGTCGCGCCACTGAACTCAGCCACCTGGTTTCCGTTGCGAGACACCGTCCAGTCGTACGCGTCGATCCCAAGATTGTCGCTCGAATCCGTCCCGTCGACGTGGACGGTTGCCCCCGCCGAGGGTCGGGACACATCGGCATACGATCCCGGATTCGCGGTCGGTGGCTCCGTATCGATGGTCAGGAACGCACGGTCGGAAATCACCGCACCATCACGCTCGTAGGCGTCGTCGACGTCGGGATCAAAGGCCCCATTGTCATTGGCGTCTTCCCTGGCCACGGCGGTAAACAGGTCGGACAGGGGCAGGTGGTCGGCGTCTATCTGGACCGAGACGTCTTGTGGGTCAGTGCCGGACACGGCACTGGACCCCACGACACGGCCGGCCACATTCTCGACTGTCACGATCCCGCCGGCCGGAAGAGTCACGTCGGAGACCGTAACCGTCGGATCAGTTCGTTCTTGGTCCTCGAATGTCAGCGACACACCCACCCTGACGCTAGCGGTATCGGTCGCCGTCCGCTCACTGTCATCCGGGCGCACCACGGCCACGAGCTGAGTCGGTGCAGTCAGCGGTTCGTCGAGCGTCAGCGAGACGTTCGAATGCGTCCCGCCCATGAGGGTGGTCGCTGCCACTGGCTCGCCATCGGTGGGCCCATCGTAGATGGCAAGCCGGCCAGTGTCCGGGAGCGAGACCAAATCGACCGTGACCGACGTGCCGTCGGTCAGTTGATCCTCGAATTTCACCGACAACCCGGCACCTTCGATCACCAGACCGTCGTACGTCCGGTCGCCCTCTCTGAAGCTGGCGGTGAAATCCGTCCCGTTCGAGACGTCCGAGAAGTCTATCTCGGCCGCGAACGTGCCGTTCGGCCGGATCGACACCCTGGCGGTGTTCGTGAACGGGCTGTTCCCTCCAATCGACCGAACCACGATGGTAGCGTGGCTGCCGGGGGCGAGCGTGGACGTGCCCGTGAGCGTCGCCAGGGACGGTTGGACGAGGATATCGTCCCAGGTGCCGTCGCCGTCGAGGTCGCCGTTGGTTTCGAGCCGGATGCGCCGCTCCTCGACCGTCCACGTCTCGTCGAATGTCTCCGGGTTCGCCGTCAGACCCGAGGTGGCCGTCACGGTGAACGTGGATCGGTACTCGTCGCCCGCCTCGGGGGTGTTCGTCGCCGAGAGGTCGTAGACCAGGTAGAGCGTCCCGTTGTCGTAGTCCGGGACGACGTTTAGGGTCGTCTCGTCGATGGCGAGGCTGGCCGGCGCCGCGTTCGGGCCGGCGCTCTCGTCGGTCTCCTCGACGTCGAACGCCAGGTCACCTGTCTCCATCGCTGCGAGGAACGCGTCAGTGGCGTCGCCACCGCTCGGCCGTCTGGCCGCGACAAGGCCCTCGAGGCCGCTGACGTCGACCTCGTGGACGACCAGGTCCCCGGCCGCGACCGTCGAGACCGGCGCGAGCGAACCGGCGGACCGGAGCCTCGCGACGTCCTCGGCGTCCTGGATCGTCCCGGCCCGGCTCCCCGGGGCCGATCGAACGGTCAGCGACCCCGTCTCGCGGGCTTCGACGATCACCGTTGCGACGTCGGTCTCATCCGCACCGGCTGCCGAGGACGGGTCCGCGCCGGGAGCGACCGAGAGGGCGTACTCGCCCGACTCGAGCGGGGAGGAGGTTCCCATCGAGGAGTCGACCGACGTCACTGCGTCGGCACTGTCTTGAACCGTGAACGTCGGGGCGTCGACCCCGCCGGTGGCGAAGGTATTGACCCGGAGGGCGACCCGGCCATCCCCATCGCCATCAGTGACGGTTACATCGCTCCGGTAGTTCACGTCCGTGCTGCCGACTGTTACCGTGGCGGTCTCGGTGTTCGTCAGCGTCAGGGGAAGCGAGGCGATATTCCCTCTCGTGACGGTGACGATACTCTCCCCGAAGGACGCATCCGCCGGCTGGAGTTGTTCCTCGGAGAGGGCCGGGTCGGCCTCCACGCCACTCGGCGTCGGCGTGGGCTCAGGATCGTCAGTCGACTCGTCCGTCGTGTCAATCTCGCCCAAGACCGCATACCGTCTGTCGAAGATCGAGATGCCCGCACTGACAGTGTTTGCGTCCCGATCGACTGTGGCACCCACGCTCGCCTCCAGCCACGCTTCCGAGTCGGGATCGAACCGCCAGAGCGCGATCGTCGACTCGTCGAGACCGGCGGGATCGTAGTGGATGGTCACGTCAGCGAACGCTTGGCCCGTTTGCCCGACGAACAGCTGGGAGAACTGGTCCTGGCCGGCGACCGCCATGCCGTCGGGCGCCGACGGCGGTTCGGCCTGGTACAACAGGACGTTCGCGGCGTCGAAGTCGATCGTCGGCCCGGACGCCATCGTCACGTCCGTGCCAGTCACGGTACTCGAATCGAGTCGGACCCCGACAAACTGGTTGTTGACGGTGATATTCTCGAGCGTCCCCTCGTCCACGCCCGCAAACCGGGTCCCATTGTTGTACAGGTTGATCGTGAGATTCGCCACGGTCACATTTCGCAGGCCATCCCCGGTGGCAAAGATCCCGACCGTATCGAGATTGCGGGGTCCCTCCAGCGTATGGCCGTTCCCCTCGAGGTGGACGTCACTCGCTTCGATGCGGAGGCAGGCGTCACCGCCGCTACGGACGCCCTCGAGATCCCCGTCGAGTTCGTAGGACCCGGACGCAGTGATCGTCGAACAGTCGCCGACCGTGTTGGCCGCGGCTGCCACGCCGGGACCGAGTCCCACCCCCGTCAACCCGGACAGAACGACGAGAGCGACCACGTAGAGGGTTGAAAGCTTGAAATCCGTCTCCGTCATTCGGCGTTGACCCACCCAGGAACTGTCTCGACACCGAACCCGTTTTGTCGCACACCCATGACGGGATCGTCGACCAGCGACCGGTAATATTCACTCCCTCGAACGCGTTTCAAAAACCGAAATTCGTTCCGGGATGCGGAACGGACATCACCGTCCGGATTCAAGTGGGCGGCGTCCACAGTTGGCCCAATGACAGGGGACCCGGGGGGTCACACCGTCACCGAGGCCCACCGCATTGCCTTCCTGCGGAGCGAGGCGCTCGTCGCGCTCCGGGATGGGCCGCTCGACCGATCGACACTCCAAGATCGGCTCGAGACGTCGAAAACGACCGCGTACCGGACGACGAGAGCGCTCACCGATCACGGATTCGTCGTCCAAGAGAACGGGGCGTACTCGCTGACGGCGGCCGGCGAAGTAGCGACCGAACGGGCCGAGGGCCTGTGTCTGGCGCTGTCGGCCGTCGAGCACGTCGATCCACTGTTCGACCTGATCGACCGGACCGCCCTTGACCTCGATCCCGCGCTGTTTGCCGACGCCACCGTCACCCACGCGGCGTCGGCCGACCCGTACGCGCCGATCAGGCGCTTCTGGGCGGTCGTCAGCCAGGCGGACCGGCTCAGCCTCCTCTACAACACGATCCACGCACCGGACTCCTTGGATCGCTACGCCGAACTCGAGGCGGACGGCTTGGCGCTCACGATCGTCTACGACCCCGCGACGGCTGAGCGGAACCTCGCGTCCATCGAGGACCACCGGCCGAAACTCCGATCGGCCGACGGGGTGGACCTCTACGTCGGTGCCAGGCCCTTCGGTGGTGGGGTCGCGGTCACCAGTGATCGCGTCGGCCTGATGGGCTACGATCCGAACACGGGGACGCCTGTCGTGGCCGCCGACACCGACGATCCCGCAGCCATCGAGTGGGGCGACGCACTGGTCGAACGACACTGTGGAGCCGCAGAGCCAGTCAACGAGTGAGCCGACCGGCGTGGCCCCAGTTAGGGCTGGAGCCGCCCCAGTAGCGGAATTTCCGCGAGGCGCTCCTCGGACAGGAGGTCCCAGTCGATGCCTGTGGGCATGGGCCCCGGTTCGGGCCGAATGACACGTTCCGGTGTCACGATCAGGTCCATCGGCACGTCGTGAGACGCCGGCGACGGGGCCTCTTCGACCACCTGTCGCTCGTGGACCGTGGTCGCCACCGGTGTGTCGTCGGCGACCAATCCGAGTTCCCGGAGGACGGCGAACTCGAGATCACTGTAGCCCTCGCCCTTGCCGATCCGGGTGCCATCCCGTGTGACGGCGACGCTCCCGGAGACGACGAGATCGATCGGCGGGAGCGCCTCGGGCGCGACCTGGACGCCGTGTTCGTCCGCGCCGGAAATTGTAGTTGCGTCATCGATGTCGTCGATCTGTGCCGGATCCAGTTCGAGGAATGGCTTCTCGTCGGCGAGTCGCGGTACCGCCATGTACAGCGTGGCGCCGGATTCGAGCGCGTGTCGGCGAACGGGCCGTTGAGGGGAATCCGGATTGATCTTGATCGCCGACGCCTCTTCGAATACCGGTTCAGTGGCGAGACGGTCGGCCGCGTCGTCAGCACCGGCGACGTTCGGAATTCGGCCGTGCGGCGGAAACGGGAACCGGGCGACCCCAGAATCCTCGAGATCGTCCCAGACGCGCTCCCGAATCGCCTGTTTGTCCATACACGCCCTGGCCGCCCGCAGCGCCTAAAACGTTCTCAGGCTGTGACTCGAGGTGGAAGGGTGTGAGCGGTCAGCCATCTCAACTCGACATCGACTGTCCGGCGAGGAGATCCTGGGTCTGGCCGACGACGCCGATGCGGTCGAACTCGTCGATCGCCCGGACTTCCACGGTGTACCGCCCAGTCTCGGACAGTTCGACACCGCCGTACACCGGGATCCGGACAGGACTTGCGTCGAACGTCGCCTCGCCCTCGGCGTCGATCGTCTGCTGGATGACCTGCTGACCCGCCTCGTCGGAGATCGTGATTTCGACAGCTTTCAGGAAGCCGCTGGGGGCCTCAACCGCGAGCCGGCCGATCTCGACGCAGTCCTCGAGGGGGTCCCAGCGGGGGTCGTCGAAGGCCGTGATCCGTGGAGCATCGCCGTTCAGCCGGTCGATGATCGCCCGCAGGCTGTCGAGGCCGTCGGAGACGATCTCCCCGAGGATGCGGGCGAATTCCGACCTGGCTGCCAAGACGGCCAGCGTCACCGACGTGAGGACAAGCGAGGCCAGCACCCACCACGGGAGGGTAGACGGGAGGAAGTCAATGCCGGCCAACGGGCCCTGTCCGCGCGGCGCGCCGACGCCGATGATCGCCTCCGCGGTGTCGCTCGCCCCGAACTCGTCCTCGACGGTGGCCTGGATCGGGTCGCCCGCCTCGAAGGATCCAGTGACGTTCTGCCCCTCTTGTACGGAGCCATCGGGCAGCGTCCACGTGACGGTCGT
>CAYLJD010000072.1:0-11664 GCA_964383875.1 uncultured Halobacteriales archaeon | reverse complement strand
ACTCGTCGGTGTCGAACTCCTGGTGGGCGATGTCGATGGTGACGCCGCGCTCGCGTTCCTCGGCGAGGTTGTCCATCACGTAGGCGAACTCGAAGCCGCCCTTGCCCTTCTCCTCGGCCTCCTCCCGGTACTGCTCGATGACGTGCTCGGGGACGTTCTCCGTCTCGAAGAGGAGTCGCCCGACGAGCGTACTCTTGCCGTGGTCGACGTGGCCGATAATGGCCAGATTCTGGTGCGGTTTGTCCTCACTCATGTGTAGCTCACGCGCAGAGGCGCTCTGTCGGTATGATTGCGCGGTTGTTCATAAAACCATTTCGATAGTCCGTACAAACTCTCACGCCGCCGTCTGGCGATTTTCGGGGTGTCAATCCACCCCACTCACGACGGCTGCGCGACCGCCACCGTGTACAGCCCCCCGAGGGCCGACGCCCGGGACTCGATCGTGAGGCCGGTCCCACCGAGGTCCAGCCCTCTGGTGAGGTCCGAAAACAGGAGCCGCGCGACGGGGTTGAGCGCCCGCCGAGCGAGGGACGGTGACGTGCCCGACGGGACGAACTTGTCGAAGATCGAGACCCGGCCGTCTGGGTCGAGAACCCGTTCGGCCTCCGCCAAAACGGCGTCGGGGTCGGACACCACTGTCAGGATGAGGTGCAACACGACGGCGTCGAAGGAATCGTCCGGGACGGACAGCGACTGGGCGTCGCCGACCCGAGCGTCGAGACCGATGGGCAGCGTTTCGGCTCGCGCCTCGGTCCGTCGCACCATCGCTGGGGTGAGGTCGATGGCAGTCACCGACACGTCCGGCGGAAAATACTCGAGGTCGGCGCCGGTCCCGCTCCCGAGGAGCAGGACCCGATCGCCGGGCTGGAGATCGAGACCCTCGATGGCACGCTGGCGACCACCCTCGAGAGGTCGTGCCACTGCGTCGTAGAGCGGTGCCCAGAGTCGGTAGCGAACGCGGTTCCACCGGTTCGACAGGAGCGTCTCACCAGTATCGTCGGCCTGGGATCGGTAGCGGTGCGTCCGTCCTTTGGTGTCTGTGTCGGTCATGACAGGCGACTCTACGACAGCCAGCCCCGTCTGCGTCGCGCCGGATATGGCGGGGCCCTTTTTCCCACGCACGGCCCACTCGTCAGCCACTCGCGGTCAGTCGGCCAGCCGATCCACGTCCGCGAGCACGGCCGTCGCGGTCTCCGGCCCGCCGGCGCCCCGACCCGAGAGGTTGACCTGACCGGCGTGGGTGGTCTCCAGCTGGACGATGTTGCGGGTCCCCGTCACCGCCAGCGCGGCGTGTTCTGGCACGAGTCGCGGGCCGACCCGGACCTCGTCCTCGACGACTTCCCCGACGAGCCGAATCGTCCGGCCGTCTTCGCTCGCTAGTTCGAGGGCCGTCCCGGGGAGGTCACTGATTCCCTCGACGGCCGCGTCCGCCAGCGTGGACGCACCGTCACCCAGCACGTTCGCGAGGATCACGCACTTCAGGGCCGCGTCGGTCCCGTCGACGTCGAAGGTTGGATCGGCCTCCGCCACGCCGAGGTCCTGGGCCTCCGCGAGGACGTGCTCGTAGTCAAGCCCCTCGGCCGCCATCCGGCTCAGGATGAAGTTCGCCGTCCCGTTGAGGACGCCCCGAGCCGCAGTGATCCGGTCGGGACCGAAGTGATCCACGGTCGACAGCACGGGTATCGCGCCGCCGACGGTCGCCTCGAACAGCACACGGCCGTCACTCTCGCGTTCGAGCGCCTGGACGTCGCCATAGCGTTCGGCGACTGGCCCCTTGTTCGCGAGGACCACGTGCCGGTCCCGCTCGAGCGCCGTCCGGACGTGGCCGAAGCCCGGTTCGGCGTCTCCCAGCGTCGTCGGCGTCGCCTCGACGAGGACGTCGTACGCCCCGGCGAGCGCATCGTCAATCCCGTCGCTCCCGACGGTGCCGGATTCGACCTTTCGGTCCAGCGCCGACGCGACGTCGATCCCGTCAGGATCGATCACGGCCGCAGTCGAGTCGGCCAGGGCCGTGACCCGATGGGCATAGTCGGCAGCTAGTTCCGCCACCGACGATCCGACTGCGCCAGCCCCGATCACGGCGAGGTTCACAGTTCACCCCCCGACGTCAGCGGCGTCACGACCCGAATGTCCTTCTCGGCGGCGATCTCGCGGATCTCGGCGAGGGCCGCCTCTACCTCGCCAGTCTGTGTGGCCAGGCGCACCCGCGCGCTCGACGCCCCAGCCCCGCCTTCGGGCGCCGACAGCGACAGGTCCGTCACGGCCGTGTCGGTCGCGGCCTCGATTCGTGATAGCGTGTCCGAGAGGTCGGTCTCGACGAGGTGACCGATCAGCAACACCGTCACCTCCTCGGCGTAGGCCTCCGCCCCGGCCTGGATGACGTTGATGCCCTCGTCGCGGAGAGCGTCAACGATGTCCGAAAAGCGCTCGGACGTGGCCTCCAAGTCGACCTCGACGGGGATGTGTCCGCGTGGCGTGACGTTGCCCCGCTCGTGGAAGATCGACAGCAGATTGCCACCGTGGTCGGCGATCGGCTCGAGGGCCCGGAGCAACTCCCCCGGTCGATCGACTAGCTCCAGTCGAACGGTGTAGGCCTGGACGTCCTCGCGGGAGTCGCTCACGGCCAATCACCTGCCTGGCGGCCCGCCCCGGCGCGTGCTCGCATCGAACGCCACTCACGGGCGCCCGACTATAAGACTGCGGGATTCCGGCGTCTGGCGGTCCGCCACGCCCACGTTCGCCTAGGCACCAGAACGCCGCGATTGGCCGAGTCGACCATCGCCGAACTCCCACACAGGCAGGAACGGCACCAGTCCGAGAGCGTCCAGTCGCCGAGAGCCCGTCCACGACCACTCCCTAGAGGACCGCCGAGTACCCCTCCCGATACGTCGGGTAGTCGAGCTCCCACCCGTCGTCCCGGAGCCGGGTGTTCGCGCACCGCTTGTTCGACCCGTCGACCGTGTCGACGAGTTCCCCACAGGGCCGATCCAGAGACGCGGCCAGCCACCGGGCCAGGTCGTGCCGGTGAGCGGGTTCGTCGTCCACGGCGACGTAGAGCTGGGACGCCCCGTCAGCGGCCGCGAGGAGGGCGCTGGCTGCGTCGTCACGGTGAAGGAGGTTGAGGTAGCCGGCGGGTACGCGTGCCTCCTCGAGATATCGATCTGTCGCGATGCGGCCAGGCCCGTACAGCCCGCCGAACCGAACGACGGTTCCGCCGGCGGCCCGGGCCACCTGTTCCGCCTCGTAGAGGATCCGCGTGCGGTCTGTCGTCGGATCGGTGGGTGTCGTCTCGTCGACCCACGAGCCGTCGGCGGTTTCGTACACGCCGGTGCTGGACCCGTAGACGAGTATCGATCGGTCGCCCAGAGCGGTCGCGATCGAGTGTTGGAGTCCGTCGACGTACGCAGATTCGTAGTCACTCGGGGTTCGCGAATCGGGACTGACCAGGTAGAACACCCGATCAGCCTCGGGCAACTGTACCGCCGGGTCGGTCACGTCCCGTTCGAGGCTTTCGACCCCGTCGATCGAGACGCCGGAGCGGGTCACCGCGTACACCGCGTCCTCGCGTTCAACCAGCTGTCTGGCGAGCGCGCCGCCGACGTACCCGCACCCGACAATCAGTGACGTCGTCACGGGTATCAGTACGCCGTCCGGCCTAGTTCACCTTGCTGGTTCCCACGGACCGATCACGGAACAGAAATCGGCGTCCTGGTGTCACCGGACGACGGCGAGGGCCATCGAGCGGACTGACGAGCGTGGCCTGCCACAGCGGCCCCCGGTACAGGCCGTTTGGTTTTTGTGCCACTGCCGAGTGCGTAGACACCAGAGACAGGTCTGAATGGTTGTCGACCAGCCCGTTACCCTTGTCCTGGCGCTCGGGGCCATCGGTGGGGTGCTCACGACGATTCCCTACACACTGGTGGGCATCAAATACCGCCAACGCGACAACGGTCTCGCCTACCTCCTCTTCGTGGCAGGCGTGGGCATCTGGAACCTCGTGTTCGTCGCCCAGTTGCTCAGCCCCGAGCCACTCGTCGGCGTCTTCTTCCTGGCTCTCGCCGTCGTCGGCGGGATCCAGGCCGGCCTCGGGTGGCTCTTGTTCGCCAGCACCGCAAGCAGTACCATCAACGTCCTCAGCCGCCGGGACGTCTATGTGGCGGTCAGCGTCCTCGGCGGCGTCGATATCGTCCTCGCCGTCACTGCCCCGGTCCATACGTTCTTTTGGCGGCTTCCGACGGCGTCGCTCGGGCCATTCGGGTTTGCAGCCATACAGCCGGAGCTCGGCTACTGGCTCCATACCGGCTTGCTGGTCGTGCTGTTCGGTGCCGGGACGGCCCTGTTCGCGTACACCTGGAAAAACCACCGGGCGTCGACGTATCCGCGGGCCTATACGATCGCCGGTGTGGTGACGGTCATTGCCGTTATCGGGAGTAACGGACTGGCCCCGGGTGGGCTGGGTGTCGCCCCGATTGCTGCCGTCTCGCTCACGACGATTGGGTGGATTCAGGCGACTCGCGGACGGCCATTCGCGTGGCTTCGGTCAGCGGCCTGAGTCGTCGAGCGTATCGTCACTACTGACGCGAACGGTCTGCGGACTAGTACCGAGCACCCACTCGTCGGAACCGGCGCACTCCTCGCTGGGAGTAACGGCGAGACTGACCAGTCATCCGACGATCCCACTATCGATCCCGCCGAAACCGAAGAGTTTGCCGAACACATCAAGCCACATACCGACGAAGCGCTGGCCGCCCTCGAAGGGAGTGTCGGCATGTTCACCGCCGAAAGAGCGAAATTTGACACCCTTGAACCTGGCGCAATCGACGTCCAGATCGACCCGATATCGACGCGCCTGTCGGACGCCAACTCGGCGATCGGGAACGCTTCGAGTGCCCCGTACAGCCACCGCTTTCAGCACTCCACCTGCGGACCGCGCCAAATTCGCGACTGGCTCAGATCGGTCGTTCCGCTCCTCGAGGCTGCGCAATCCGCCGCCGAGGCGTGGACGGCCGGGATCGCGGCGTGGCAAGACGGAAAGTTCGAGACTGCCGCAGATACGGTCGACGGCGCATCACAGGCCCCACTCCCGGAACACGTCCCAGCGGCTTGGGAGCCCGGCGACGACCTGGTGACGTCGCCGAGAATTTCGACGTCGACGTGTCGATCGGCAAAACGGGTGGGCCGTTGAGGTCGAAACAGAATTTAAAGCACTGGGTGAGTGGGGCTTCACGATAGAACACTGCGGTAACGGGCTTCGAACCGTCTGGTTGGGATTCGAATTGTACCAGGGTTCGATCCAGCGATACGAGGATGAGAAGTGGCAGCATGGCACCAATTACGCCGCCAGCGTGGCGGACTCGGCCCGGTCTCGCTTCCAGGAGGCCGCGACATCCCTCAGGGACAACGCGGACCGCGTCCCGAGTCGGCTCGAATCTGAGTACACTGAGATCAGCTGTTATGCCGAGTCGATGGTCGAGGCGGCACAGCTGCGGCGGGAGGCCGCATTCGCGGCAGAGGCTGGGGACCGGGGGACTGCGGCCGAGCAGATCGACGCAGCGCAGCGGGCGCGCGACCGCTGTCCGCCGGCCTGAGGTGTCGGTGGACTCCCCGGAGCTCGCACGTCTATCGGGGACAGACGAAATCCGCCGTCCTCAGAAGTAATCGACGGCCTCGGGCAACTCCAACTTCATGCCCTTGCGTTCGCGGATCTCCATGATCTTGTCCGGCTGGAGGTTGTCGGCCATGACCTGGAAGCCGGCGTTTTCCGTGTTCCAGGACGCCCGACCCTCGGTCGCCGACCGGATGTCACTGGAGAAGCCGATCATCTCCTCGACGGGCGCAACGCCTTCCACGACCATGAGGTCGCCCTCCTGATACATGTCGTCGACCTGGCCGCGCCGGCCCTGGAGTTCGCCGGACGCCGAGCCCATGTACTCGTTGGGCACGTCGATCCGGACCTCCTGGATCGGCTCCAGGAGGCGGATCTCCGCGTCGATCAGCGCGTTGTGCAGCGCCCGCCGAACGGCCGGAATCACCTGGGCCGGCCCCCGGTGGATGGCGTCTTCGTGCAGGCGGGCGTCGAGCAGCCGGATGAGCGATCCCTGGACTGGCTCGGCGGCCAGCGGTCCCTCGGCCAGCGCCTCCTCGAAGCCCTCGAGGACCAGCTCCATCGTCTCGTTGAGGTGCTGGATGCCCTTCGTGTCGTCGATGATGATGTTCGTCCCGTAGATGTGCTCGACCTCCTGGGACGTGTCCTTGTCGAGACCGGCCTCCTGAAGGGCCTCGCGGCGCTCGAGTTCGGGCATGTCCATGCTCGCCTCGCCCATCTTCAGGGTCTCGACGATGCCCTCGTCGAGGGGCTCGACGGCGAGATAGAACCGGTTGTGGCGGTTCGGCGAGATACCCTCGACTTCCCGGGAGGCCTGCTGGGGCGCCTCGCGGAAGACGACGATCGGTTCGCCCGTCGAGATCGGGATGCCCTGGTTGCGCTCGATGCGCTGGGCGATGACCTCCAGGTGGAGTTCGCCCTGGCCGGAGATGAGGTGCTCGCCGGTGTCCTCGTTGATCTCGACCTGGATCGTGGGGTCCTCCTTGGCGACCTGCTGGAGGGTCTCGATCAGCTTCGGCAGGTCGTCCATGTTCTGGGCCTCGACGGACTTCGTGATGACGGGCTCGGAGATGTGCTCGATCGACTCGAAGGGTGTCATCTCGACGCTCGATACCGTCGATCCCGCGATGGCGTCACGAAGGCCCGTGACCGCCGCGACGTTGCCCGCGGGGACGCGGTCGACCTCCTGGCGCTCGCCGCCCATGAAGATGCCAACACTCTGGAGCCGATTCGTCCCCGCCGTCCCGGAGACGTACAGCTCCTGGCCCTTCTCCAGTGTCCCGGAGAACACCCGACCGGTCGCGATTTCGCCGGCGTGGGGGTCCATCGAGATGTCCGTCACCATGAACACGACCTCGCCCCCGTCGTCGACCTCGCGCATCGTGGTGGCGATGGCCGACTCGGGATCGCCGCGCCAGATGCGGGGAATCCGGCGTGGTTGGGCGTCGACCGGGTTCGGAAAGTGCTCACAGACCATGTCGAGGACGACGTCCGCGAGTGGCGTGCGCTCGTGGAGTTCCTGCCGGGCATCGGCCCGCTCGAGGTCGATGATGTCGCCGAAGTCCATCCCTGTTCGCTGCATCGACGGCATCGAAACGCCCCACTTGTAGAGGGCCGACCCGAAGCCGACCGTCCCGTCCTCGACGGAGACGGTCCAGTCGTCGACCTCCATCTCTTCGGTCATCCCCCGGATGAGCTCGTTGACGTCCCGGATCACACCCACGAGGCGCTCCTGCATCTCCTCGGGGCCTTCCTGGAGCTCGGAGATGAGTCGGTCGACCTTGTTGATGAAGAGGGCGGGCTTTACGCCCTCGCGGAGGGCCTGGCGGAGCACCGTCTCGGTCTGTGGCATCGCCCCCTCGACGGCGTCGACGACGACGAGCGCGCCGTCGACGGCCCGCATCGCCCGGGTGACGTCGCCGCCGAAGTCGACGTGGCCAGGGGTATCGATCAGATTGATGAGGTGATTGGTCTCGTCGTACTCGTGGGTCATCGAGACGTTCGCCGCATCGATCGTTATCCCCCGCTCTTGTTCGTCTTCCTCCGTGTCCATGGCGAGCTGTTCGCCGGCCGTCTCGTCGGCGATCATGCCCGCACCTGCCAATAAATTGTCAGTTAGAGTCGTCTTGCCGTGGTCCACGTGTGCGGCGATCGCGATGTTCCTGATGTGCTCCGGATCGTCCATGAGCGCCTCGCACTCCTGGACGATCTGTTTACGTCGGCCCATTGACGCCCGCTACCGGCAGCACAGTCAAAAGGATAGTGTTTCGGGGGCGTGTGCGCCGTGTTCACGTCGTCCAGCCGGTCAGCACGACGCGTCGAACGCCGCGGGCTTTCTGCAACGCCACAGCGCGAAGCGACCGCACGTCGGCACCTCTATTAGCCTCGGATCCCCAGACGGCACACGCATGGAACTGGCGGTGCGCGGTCCCGGGCCGGCGGCGCCCTTTCTCGGCGCCCGGGACGTCTTCGAAACGGAACGCGAGCTGGAGCGACCGGTCACCGTCCACGTCGTCGAGAACCCCGACGAGCGAACCCGCGTCTGCCACGGCGACGACGGACACCACTTCGTGATCTCCCGAAACGCAGCCACGTCGGCCATGGCCCGCGAACTGGCCCTCCACGAGTACGCACACATGCACCACCACGAGCACGGCCACCCCTCCCACACGCAGTCGACGGAAGAAGCCATCTTTCTCGCCCTCACTGGCCGGAGCGTCGAGCGCCGGAAAGTCACGCACTGCTACCAGATCGCCAACCACATGAAGGACATCTACGCCGACGACCTCTGGCTCGAGGCAGCACCGGCTGGAAAACTGGTCGACTTTCTCGAAGCCAGTCTGGCGACGGCGGTGGCCGACCGCCCCCGGAACCTGCCAACCTGGGACCACCTGACGTCCCCCGGACAGGCAGCGGAATCGTCTGCCCGGTTGACTCCGGCTGCCGACCCGGAGATCACGGCCGTCAACGCCGCGTTCGCCCTCGGCCTGCTCGAACGCCACGGCCTGACCGACGAATCGCACCGCATCTACGACCTGGCCCACGCCGCTGCCGCCGACGCACCCACGGTGTCTCTCGATCGGTTCAAGCGGTTGTTTCGTGGCCTCAACCCGGACCCGGACGAGAGCGAGTACCGCAGGGCGCTCGTCGACGCGACGCGAGCGTACGCCGGCGGCGACGGTGCCGTTGCGGCAGACTGAGACGAGTTAGCCGACCACCAGCGGGGAGACCGCAAGGGCTGCCGCCAGCCCGAGCACCGGCCAGTCGATCGCCCGGAACGAGAGCGGGGGCAGCGTCGGGTTGTAGGCGAAACACCGAGCTCGCAGCGCGACCGCAATCGTGTCGGCCCGCCGGAGTACGCTCGTGACGGACAGCGCGGCCAGCCGACGTGCCCGGTCCCGGAGTGACCGGGCATTGCCACCGCGGGCGGCGATTGCCTCGCGGTGGCGACGGACATCCGCCCGAACGACCGGCACGAACCGGACGGTCAGCCCGACGCCGATCCCCAGGAGCTGTCCCGGCCGGCCGGGGACGGTCCGCTGGATGGCGGCGCGGGTCTCGCGGACCGACGTCGAGTGCAGAAACGCGGCACTCACGAGCAGAATCGGCACGATCCGCAGCACGGCAAACAGCGAGTCAACCGCCGGGTCGACCCTGAACCAGGGATCTCCGAGAGTGACGCCGCCGATCAGCGGCCCGAACGCCAGCACCACGAGGACGACCCGGTAGGCACCGAGGGCCCGGCGGACCGGGAGGCGGGCGGTCGCCAGTGCCAGAAGGGCGATAGCGACGCTGGCGGCCAGGCCGGCCGGCGTCGGGTGCATCACCGCCGCCGTGGCAAACCCGATCTGGAACGCCAGCTTGGTGCGGGGGTCCAACCGGTGGGCGAGGGTGTCGCCCGGCGTGTATGTCAACATCCGGGAACGCGGACGTCGATGGCCGCCAGGCGTTCCCTGGCCGCGAGTGGCGCCGCGTCGACGGCGACACGCCCATCGCGGAGGCCGATCACGCGGTCCGCCCGTTCAAGGAGGTCGCGGACGTCGTGGGACACGACGACGATACTCGTCCCGGCCGTAGCGAGGTCGTCGAGGTGGGCAAGCACCGACCGGCGGGCGGGCCAGTCCAGCCCCGCAAAGGGCTCGTCGAGGACGAGGTACGCGGGTTCCATGGCGAGGGCACCGGCGATCGCCACTCTCGCCCGTTCGCCCCCCGAGAGCCGGTCGATCCGGGCATCCTCCCGGCCGGCCAGGTTGACTGCCGCCAGCGCGTTCGTGACCCGGGCGTCGATCGTCGCCCGATCCAGCCCGAGGTTCTCGGGACCGAAGGCGACGTCGGCGCCGACCGTTGCGGCGACGAACTGGTCATCCGGCGACTGGAAGACCATGCCGACGCGCGATCGGGCGGCGACCGGTCGCTCGGCCGGGACAAACCCATCGACGCGGACCTCACCCGCGTCGGGCTCGAGCAGCCCGTTGAAGTGCCGGACGAGGGTCGTCTTGCCGCTTCCATTGGGGCCGGCAATCACCACCCACTCGCCGTCCTCGATGGCGAGCGAGACCCCCGACAGGGCGGGTTCACCGTCGTACGCGTGGGTCAGATCCCGCGCTTCGATCATTCAAGCCCAGTCCGGCGCAGGTCGTCGCCGGCGACGAGGGCGAGCACCAGCGCGGCCTTCAGGACGTCAGGCGGGGCAAACGGCGCCATGACGCCGGCGGCACGCCCGACCGGAACGCCCTGGATCCAGGCGAACCAGGGAACGCCGACGGCGTACAGCGCCACGAGGCCGACCGCGAGCCCGACCGCCGTGGCTGGCACCGAGAGGCCTGCGAGCGCCCGGGGCTGGACGCGACGATGAGCGATGGCCCCGATCAGCACCGCGCCGACGACGAACCCGAGCAGGAAGCCGCCCGAAGGCGAGAGCACCGTGCCGATCCCGCCAGCGCCGTTCGCGAACACCGGCGCCCCAGCGAGTCCCACGAGGAGGTACAGGAGCATCGCAAAGCCGCCCCAGAGAGGGCCGAGCAAGATCCCCGCGAGAAACACGCCGAAGGGCTGCAGCGAGAAGGGCACCGAGATGGCCGGAACGGGAATCGCCACCTGTGCCAGTGCTGCCGTCAGGGCTGCGAGCAGAACCGCCCGCGAAACGTTTGCGACCGTGACGTCCGGAACGAGCTCGACTGCGTCGTGCTCTTGGGACATGCCCGAACCGGCGTCGTAAACCAGTAATAGCGTTCCGGTTTACGATGGGGTCCCGGGAGGGTGGTTCGCTACCGCGCCGCCGCCGCGACCCGCTCTTTTTCCTCTTTCTGGTTGACCGCGTAGGTGCCCACGTCGTTGTTCGCGGCGCCGACAAGCTGGTCGGCGAGTGCCTCGGCTGCGGCCGTCTCGGACTTGAACGAGGCGTTCTGAACGCC
This sequence comes from uncultured Halobacteriales archaeon, assembly GCA_964383875.1. Taxonomy (GTDB): domain Archaea; phylum Halobacteriota; class Halobacteria; order Halobacteriales; family Haloarculaceae; genus CAYLJD01. The sequence goes on along the minus strand of CAYLJD010000072.1, from coordinate 645 downwards.
ATCGGCGAGGAACATCAGCGCCTGGTCGACGCGGCGCTGTGGCGAGATGTCGACGGCCTTGGGGACCGAAATGCCGCCGTACTTGAGGCGAACGGTCTCCTCGCGGGGTGCGCAGTGTTCCACGGCGGAGACGAGTACCTGCACGGGGTTCTCGCCGGTCCGCTCGTGGACGATGTCGAAGGCTTCCCGGACGACCCGCATCGTGAGCTGCTTCTTGCCCGTGTTCTCGCTCGTCTGCATCAGGCGGTTGATCAGCCGCTCGACGATGCTGATCTCGCTCTTCTGGAACTGCTTGTCGGCGTGGCGCCCCATCGTGTGAGCGATGGGCGTCACCGTGATGTACCGCTCCGTCGAGGGGTCACCGAACTCGATGTCGGTGACGTCCCAGCGGCCGAACAGCAGTGCCGTGGCAGTCTCCTCGGTCTCGGCGTCGGCGTCGTCGGCACTCATGTCAACGCACCGGTTTCTCGGCGTTGCCCCGCACGAGTTCGATTAGCGAGACGCCGTTGACTTTCTCGACTTTGTAGTTGACCCCGGAAATGTCGCCCATCGCACGACCCTTGGCGCCGCCGATGCCCGCGATGGTCACTTCGTCGTGTTCGTCGATGAACGAGATGGCCCCGTCGCCGGGACAGAACGCGGTGA
>CAYLJD010000071.1:0-11973 GCA_964383875.1 uncultured Halobacteriales archaeon | reverse complement strand
ACCACCGCGTCGGCGGCATCGTCATGAACTGGACGCCGGTCCACGCGCTGCCCCGCGAGATCACCTGCGTCGACCCCATCGCCGTCGAGGCCGACCTCGTCATCGACGCGACGGGCCACGACGCCGTCGCCGTCTCGAAGCTCCAGGAGCGCGGCGTCCTCGACGCGCCCGGCATCGAGCACGCCAGCGAGCACAACACCGGGATGGACCAGACGGACGAGGGCCAGTACGGCGCGCCCGGCCACGACTCGCCGGGCCACGACTCGATGTGGGTCGGGAAGTCCGAAGACGCCGTCGTCGAGCACACCGGGCTCGCACACGACGGGCTGATCGTCACCGGCATGGCCGTTGCCACGACGTACGGCCTGCCGCGGATGGGGCCAACGTTCGGCGCCATGCTGCTGTCGGGCAAGCGAGCGGCCCAAGCCGCCATCGACGAACTCGGCGTCGACGCCGAGCCGGTCGAGATGACGACCCGGGCCAGTCCCGCGGACGACTAACCGCGTTTCGGCGGCCGCGTCGGTCGGCCGGACGTCAATCCCGCGACGAGGAGACGACGAGCATCTCCGTCGCGTCGGGTTGGAACTCGTAGGGCACCGACGAGAGTCGTACCTCGTATCCCTCCGCCTCGAGTGTCCGAACCACCGGATCAACGAGTGCAGACCGGCGCGCATCGAGTCCATGAAGGGGAAACACACGGACGTCCGACGCCACACGCGCTAACTCCCTGAGCGACGCGAGGTGGAATTCGCGGTCGAGTCGGTCGTCGTACAGGAAGAGCAGCGACCCCGAGAGGGCGACGTCGAACGCGCCGTCGTCGAACGGAAGGTCCGGGAGTCGGCCGCCAACGTACCGGCCAGGATTCGCGGCGTAGTCGGCCAAAAACCGTCGGAATGCAGCCCGGAGGTACCGGAGACGAGTATCCACGTCGCCGTACTCCGTCCAGACGAACCGGTCCCGATGTTCTCGCAACTGGGTGGCTGTCCGGTCGAGGGCGTTCTCGCACCGCCGCTCCACCGTCGAAATCGGCGTGCCGTACGCAGGATCGAGGGCGGTGGCCGACCCCCACGTCGAGGCGATTGCGGTGAAGGAACTCGGTCCAGCACCGCAATCCAGGATCGATCGACCGGCGACGGTCCCGTGATCGAGCGCGAACATCCGCGTGTATTCCGAAAACGTCCGGCCGATACACGCGAACTCCCGCTCGACCTCGTACCGCCAATTGGACATATTCGATGGCTGTTCTTCAATTCTATACGTTATTGTATATATTTGTTCGTTATCCGCCGGCGTGCGCGTGATTCCGATCACAAGGAGCTTTGGTCCGAGGGTCCCCGGTTCGGCCATGGTCGAGCGGGTGACGCTCTACCGGGCGCCGACGACCGTCGCGGATGCCGATGACATCGCAGCGTGGCTTCGCGAGCGGATCGACGCGACTGTCGGCGTCCGGGATCGGTTTCTGGACCTCCACGCCGACGATGACCTCCCGGAAGAATTCGCCCGAGCCCGCGTCCTGTCGCCGTACGACCGCGAGACCGGCAATACGATGTTAGGAATCATTCGCTACGAAGAACGGGCCATCGCACACCCGGAGCGAGCTGGCGGGGTCATCTACGACGGCCACCAGATCCAGGAGTCGCTCGGCGCTCGACTCCCCGCCGACAAGCGGGATCTCGATCACCTCCACGTGATCCTCCTCGATCGGGTGATCGGCACCTGGGGCGATCACGACGGACGCTGGCACAAGCGGGTGAACGTCCTCGGCCAGCCGGCGCTCGTGTCCGTGCCCGGTCTCTACGAGGCGCCCGCCAAACCAGAACAGTACTACAAGGAACAGCAGAAACACGCCATGCTCTCTGGCGACGCCCCGCCGCGCGAGGTCCTCGAGCAGGAAGTCGAGGGCGAGTTTCTCGTCGCCGACGATCCCCGGACCACGGACGTCCTCACGGGATACGTTCTGCAGGCCTACCACTACCTCGAGACTGGCGAAGGGTTCTGCGAGACAGAGTCATGCCGCCTCGCCAATCCCCACCGGCAACCGGGCGTGCTCAGCGCGCAGCTTACCGAGCCGGCGTTCTGTTCGACCCACGCACCCCTGTACGATTCGTAACCACCGACTCGCGGACCGTCCCACCGGCCACGTGAACTGGTCGGACCGACACACTTAGTCAACAGGCAACTGTCCCCAGCTGAGGCGGAGGAACCCGCCGGCGAGGCGCGCACGGTCGTGTTCAACCGTTCCCGTTTCGAGCGCGGTCGTTGCGGCATCGACTCGCGCCGCGAGCTCGGTCGACGACCGGTCGGCGTCGCCCGGTGACGCCAGTCGAACCATCCCACGAAACGCCAGGTTCAGCGGGGCCAGCAGCCGGGCGGGACTTTCCGATCCGTGCAGGAGGACGACCCGACCCCCGGGGGCGAGCATTGCGAGCCAGTCACTCACGGTGGTTCCCGGTTCTGGAAGCATCCCGACGAGGAACGTGGCCAAGACGGCGTCGACGTCAGTCGTGAGGGCCATCTGGGTCGCGTCGGCCTGGATGAGGTGGACGTTCGCCCAGCCCGCCCTCGCGACGCGCTCGGCGGCACGATCGAGCATCGGCCGAGTCAGATCGACGCCAATCACCCGGCCAGGTGGCCCGACCTGCTCGCGGAGGAGTGGCAGGTTTGCCCCTGTTCCGACGCCCATCTCGACGACGGTCTCCCCCGACGAGAGGTCCAGGGCATCCACGGCGCGCCGCCGCCACAACCGGATCCCCGGCGCCACGGCCAGCCGATCGTAGAGCCCGGCCCAGCGCCCGTAGAACGAGCGGGTGGTCGAGCGTGCGCTCATGCGACCGCACGAACCGTCTTGGCAACGGCCGGCGCGTCCGGACCCAATACGTAGACGATGGGTTCGATGCCAACCGCACCAGTCTGGTAGAGCACGTCCGCGTCCGGCGTCGCCGCAAGGGCCGCCGCGATCCCCTCCGTCAGATCACGCTCCGGATCGTATTCGGCGACACGGGATCCCCCGGCTTCGAGCTGCGCCAGGACGGCCGGATCGTAGGCCAGATTGATCGCGGCGCGAGCGCCGCTGCCGTGTTGGCGGGCCGCCAGCAGCACGCTCGCAACGTGCCCGCTCACGCCGAACTCCGGTTGTGATGGAATGGTGACCCGGCCCTTGACGTCCAGGATCCGCCCAGGGACGGCCACGACGTCATCAATGCTCTCGGCCGCCGGCAGGCACTCGACGAGATTCGATCCGACGGCCGGAATGAGACCCGCGACGCCACCCGTGTTCTCGAGGATCCGCAGTCCTCGGCGCACCGACGCGCGAACCTGCTCGGCCTGCCTGAATCGGCTCTCCGGATCGTGAACCGCAAACCCCGACTCCCGGTCAGCCAGGGCCGGAACCGCGTCTGCGTGGAGGTCGGCCAAGACCCCACCGGCCTCGAGATCCCGGATCAGCACCTCCGTGTCGATCAACGCCTGGACAGGCGACAGGTCACCCTCGGCCAGCCCGGTCGCGAGCCGGTCGACGTGGTCCCGGAGTCGGTCGTTATCGAGCAGCGTGGCGTTTCGCGTGACCTCGCCATGGGCGTACTTCGAGACAGCGCTCTGGCTAATGCCAAGCAAGTCAGCCACTTCGCTCTGTGTGAGGCCCCGGTCCCGGAGAGCCTCCGCCAGGAGTGACCGGAACGTCGGCAGGAATTCCTCGACGACGACCTCTTCGATGAACCTCATTGACCGGTGCCGTCACCGAATTCGGGGTCACCCTGGATCCGCGATGCCTGGGGGCCAGATTGGCCCTGGTACTTCGAGCCCCGCTCCTCGCCGTACGGCCGCTCGGCACGGTTCTTGAGCTCGGTGAACGTGAGTTGGGAGATGCGCATATCCGGCTCGAGCGCGACGGGCGCCTTGCCGAGGTTGGAGAGCTCGAGCGTGATCTGGCCCTGGTAGCCGGGATCAGCCAGTCCGGCGGTCGCGTGCACGACGATCGCGAGCCGGCCGAGTGACGAGCGACCCTCGACGTGCGCGATCAGGTCGTCCGGGATTTCGACGCGTTCCTTGGTCGTTCCGAGGACGAAATCGCCCGGATGGAGGATGAATTCCTGCTGTTCTTCGGTATACTCGACGTCATCTTCGTCGCCGTACTCCGAGAGTTGGGCCTGGCCGGGGTGGCCCACCAGCGTCTTCGTGACGTAGTCGGAAACCTCCGGCCCGCTCGATGGGTGAATGCAGGGAACGTTCGTGTTCTTGAACTCCAGGAACTCCCTCCCGAGGCGCATGTCGATGCTGGCGGGCTGGATCTGGAGTTCGGGGTCGTCCAGGGGCTCGACGACCAAGTCCCCGGTCGCCAGTCGTCGACGGATGTCCCCGTCCGAGAGGATCATATGCTGTGGTCCGGCCGAGGGGTGCTAAAGGTTCCCGGTCGGACGTCCGAGGGAGGCCAAGGCTTTACGCGGTCCGCTCCGACTCGATCGCATGAAGCAGGCCATCGTCGCCCGGGCGGATCTCGGAATGGGGACGGGCAAACTCGCCGCCCAGGTGGCCCACGCGTCGCTGTCTGCCTTCCAGGACGCCCCGGAATCCGACCGGACCGCATGGCAGGGCGAGGGGCAGACGAAGGTGGTGCTGCGCGCCGAGGACGAGCAGACCCTCTTCGAGTTGGCCGACCAGGCCGAGCGACACGGCCTTCCACACGCGATGATCCGGGACGCTGGCCGGACGGAACTGGAGCCAGGAACCGTCACGGCACTCGCCGTCGGTCCCGCCCCGGACGACGCCGTCGATGACGTCACTGGTCACCTGTCGCTGTTGTGATTTCTCGCCCTCGAAAAGGCGTACGTTTATATACTAGTACACCTAACCCAAAGTGAATACACCGCAGTATCCACCGCGACCACAATGCAGGATTCCCAACAGCAGGCATACGACCGGGGCATCACCATCTTCTCGCCAGACGGCCGCCTCTACCAGGTCGAGTACGCCCGAGAGGCAGTCAAGCGCGGGAGCGCGAGTGTTGGCATTCGCACGGACGACGGCGTCGTCCTTGCCGCCGATCGGCAACCACGGTCGCCACTGGTCGAACCGAAGAGCATCGAGAAACTCCACGCCGTAGACGATCACATCGGTATCGCGAGTGCCGGCCACGTCGCCGACGCCCGCCAATTGGTCGACCTCGCCCGGCGCCACGCCCAGGTGGAGCAACTCCGGTACGATGAGGTAATCGGGGTTGAGACACTCACGAAGGAAATTACTGATCACATCCAGCAGTACACGCAAACGGGCGGCGCGCGTCCCTTCGGGGTCGCACTCCTCGTCGGGGGCGTCGTCGCCGGCGAACCACGCCTCTTCGAGACGGATCCGTCCGGCACGCCCACCGAATGGCAGGCAAGTGCCATCGGTGCCGGTCGCGACGAGATTCAGGCACATTTCGAGGAGTCGTATCGGCCCGATCTCGATCTCGATGGCGGCATCGAACTCGCGCTCACTGGGCTGGCAGCCGCCGGTGAGTTCCAGCCGGATGGCGTCGAAATCGCCACGATCGACACCGAATCGGCAACGTTCGACACGCTCGCGGCGGAGGAGATCGCCACCCACGTCGAGGCGGCAGACCTCAAGGAGGACACCGATGACTGATCTCGGCGTCCCGCTCTCGGGGGACACTGACCCGCTTGCCCCAGCAATCGGCGGCTTCGGCGGTCCGCCATCGGGGCACAACCCGAGCGACGAAGCCGTCGTGTCCACGGGAACGACGACGGTCGGTATCGGCACCGAGGAGGGTGTCGTCGTCGGGACGGATCGGCGGGCAAGCCGTGGCGGCCGGTTCGTGGCCAACAAAAACGTCGTCAAGGTCGAGCAAGTCCACCCGCGGGCAGTCCTGACCCTTGTCGGGTCGGTCGGCGGCGCTCAGACGTTCGTTCGAACGGTCCGCTCCGAGGCAGCACTCTACGAACGGCGCCGCGGGGAGGCGATGTCGATCAGCGCACTGGCAACGCTGGCCGGGAATGTCGCCCGCGGTGGTCCGTTCGTCGCGATCAATCCAGTCCTGGGCGGCGTCGACGCGGAGGGCAGTCACGTGTACAGTATCGACCCAGCTGGCGGCGTCCTCGAAGACGACTACACGGTCACCGGCAGCGGGATGCAACTCGCATATGGTACCCTCGAGGGTACCTACGAGCCCACGCTGTCGCTCGAGGCAGCCAGCGAGCTCGCAGCGCGTGCCGTCAGCGCGGCCACCGAACGCGACACGGGGTCTGGGAACGGATTCGTGCTCGCGACCGTGACGGACGACGGCGTCGACATCGAGGAATTCGCAGACCTCGACGATGCCTTGCCCGCGGCGTAACGCCGGCGAGCCTCGACAGCCCTTTACTCGCGCCTCGCCCAGATCCACCGCATGCAGCCGGCGCATCCGGTCGAGCACGCCGTCGGCGTTCACCACTACGTGAGCGACGCCTCCGGCGTTGGCGGCCACCTCCGAACGCGGTCGGGTGACTTCCGGGTCAGGGAGATCGAGTCCTTCGAGCCCGAGCCGCGTGACGCGTCGCCCGGGGACTATCCCCACATCTTACTCAGAGCGACACTGACGGACTGGGAGACCCACGACTTTGCCGGGGCACTCTCGGACGCCCTGGGGATCTCCCGAGAGCGGATCTCCTGGGCCGGGACGAAGGACAAACACGCGGTGACCACGCAGCTGTTCTCGGTCGCCGACGCCGATCTCGACGACCTGCAGGCGCTCCAGATCAGGGACGCCGAGATGAAACTTCTCGGCCGGACTGGTCGCCCGATTTACTTCGGTGACCTGGCCGGAAACGAGTTCAGGATCGTCGTCCGCGAGCCCGAGCAACCCGGGGCAATCGCGGCCATCACGGCCGATCTCCACTCGTTCGCCGGCGTCGGTGCACCGAGCGACAGGCCCGACTCCGAGGGAACCGTCGTCGGCGTCCCGAACTACTTCGGCCAGCAACGCTTCGGAAGTCGGCGACCCGTGACACACGAAGTCGGGCTCGCGATCGTCCGCGGCGACTGGGAAGCGGCGGTACTCGCCTACGTGGGCAACCCAAGCGAGCGCGAGCCCGAGACGACCCGGGAGGCTCGCCGCTTCGTCGATGAAACGCGTGACTGGGAGGGTGCCCTCGATCGAATGCCGCCACACCTGGGCTACGAGCGGGCCATGCTCCACCGACTGGTCGACGGCGCCCAGACGCCAGCTGACTTCCGTGAAGCCCTGGAAACTGTGCCCTCGACCCTCCAGCAGCTGTTCGTCAACGCCGCCCAGTCCTACGCCTTCAACGAGATGCTTTCGCGGCGCCTCGAGCGGCGCCTTCCCTTCGACCGACCGGTCGAGGGTGACGTCGTCTGCTTCAGGGACGCCGACGGCCCAGACAGCGTCCCACTTCCGGATCCCGACCGGGCCCAGCGGGTAACCGCCGGCCGGCTGGCCACCGTCGAGCGTCACTGCGAGCGCGGGCGGGCGTTCGTCACGGCCCCGCTCGTCGGGACGGCGACGGAGTGTGGGGAGGGTGACCCGGGCGAGATCGAGCGGGCGGTACTCGAGGACCTCGACATCGCGCCCGGCGATTTCGACCTCCCGGGCGAGTTCGGATCGACCGGCACGAGACGGGCAATTCTCGTCCGAACGGATCTCTCGGTCGACGAGGGCGGCGACGGGCTCGCGTTCGACTTCGCTCTACCCAAGGGGAGTTACGCCACTGTCCTGCTCCGTGAGTACCTGCAGACGGATCCCGAGCAACTGGCCTGATTCGTTCCGATGGGTCCGTCTCGCCCTTGGGGGGCCCGTAATATGCCGCCGAACCCAACGAGCGGTCGCAGTCGAGCGTGAAGCCCTGGAACGATCGAGGGTCCTCCGTCGACATCCTGGAGCAAAGGAGCCCCGGAAACGGTCCCAACCACGGACGAGCCATCATTCCAAATCACCCCGCTTATCCAGCCTCGCGGTCCACGCTCGGACGTGCAGTGTCGGCAGTGTGGGACGAGCCTCGAACGCCCCGGTGACTACTGTCTCGTGTGTGAGACGCCGAACGCCGACACCGTGGTGCTTGTCATCGAGCACGATCGAGCGACAGTCACCGCGCTGTTCGAGGAGGCGGTCATCTCCCAACGGGTCGTCACCACGACGCCGGAACCGGCGACCGGTGAGGCCGATGTCGTGGAACGACGAAACTTCGCGGGGCTGATTGCCGACGAGGTCCGCCGGAAGCGACCCGAGGCCGTCTACGCCACGGGCGAACGAGACGTACTGCAAGGGGTGCGCGAGCAGCTCCGCTACGAGTTCTACCGCGTCGCCGCGGACGACCCCGTCGAGCACGTGATCGAACGACGTGATGCTGATCCCCTGGAGGTCGTCGAAGCACCGGTGTCCGAGAAGCTCGGCGGGTCGCACTCGACCGTGATCGGCGGGCGGGCTGGCCGGCGAGCGCTCGCCGAGGTGGCCGAGCACCCCCACGTCAAGAAGATCGTGCCCGGACCGATCGACGCCAGCGGGTCCGGCTCCCGATCGGGGCCGAGAGTCAAGGCAACTCGTGCGGACGGAACGGGAAACGTCCGACTGCTGGTCCGGGACGGATCGAGCGTCCAGGAGGTGCGGGTGGTGACGACGGCTCCCGACCGGCGGCTCGGCGAGGCGATCCGGACCGACCTGAACGAGGCGCTCGCCGCGGCCGACCTCGCGGAGTGAGTGGCACGATAGTGGGTGAGGCGGATGTGGCGAGCGGGCGATCCACCGCTCTTCCCGGGCGGTGTGTCACGCTCCGGTGAAATGCCCGGTGGGTTAGGGTCGCACAATCTGCAGGGCCCAACCCGATATCGCACTGTTTCGGGGTCCGACCGTGTGGCGGGGAACTCGCAGGGTTTATTGGCGTAAGTACCGGTTGTACCGGTACCATGAGCGAACGCCAGGGTCGAACGGGCAGCGCGGGGCGGTTCGGGGCCCGGTACGGCCGAGTCGCCCGGCGCCGCGTCGCCGAGATCGAGGCGGGCATGCGCGAGGACCACGTCTGTCCGGACTGTGGCGAGTCCCGAGTCGACCGCCAGGGAACCGGGATCTGGGAGTGTGGGGCCTGTGGGTACCGCTTCACCGGTGGGTCTTACCGTCCAGAGACACCGGGCGGACGGACGGTCCGCCGCTCGATTCGGGCCGCACTCGCCGAGGACGAAGAGGAGAGCGACGCATGAGCTACAAATGTTCGCGCTGTAAGCGTGACGTGACGCTCGACGAATACGGCGGTGTCCGGTGTCCGTACTGCGGCCACCGCGTGCTCTTGAAAGAGCGGAGCCGAGACATCAAGGAAATCACCGTCGAGTAGGGCAGTGTCCCACGACGCCCGATTCTCGCTGGGCTATGCCGACGCGGTAAAAGCCCGCCGCGTCGCCGCCGCCATCCAGCCGGAGGTCGATGACATCGATGGTGAGCGAACGAGTGCGACCATCGAGCGAGCGGACGACGTCCTACAGGTTCGCGTGACGGCCGACGATCTCGTCGCCCTCCGTGCCGGGCTGAACACGTGGCTCTCGCTCGTGTCTGTGGCCGAGCGTACCGGCGGGGTGGGCGCGCAAGATAGCGGTCCGTCGAAGTAGTCGAAAGCGTGGGTTTTTCAGGTCGGCTCCCGAGGCTGCGTGTATGCAAGGCAACCTTCCGCCAGAGGCCCAGGAGAAACTCGAAGAGCTCCAAGACCTCCAGGAGACGGCCCAGCAGGTCGCGGCCCAGAAACAGCAGGCCGAGACGGAGCTCAGTGAGTCCAAGACGGCCCTCGAGGAACTCGAGAAGGTGGATGCCGACACGACGATGTATCGGGAGATCGGGGAACTCCTGCTCGAAACCGACTACGAGGGTGCCCAGGCTGATCTCGAGGAGAAAGTCGACAGTCTCGAGGTGCGCGTGGACACACTCGAAAAACAGCAGGAGCGGATCCAGACGCAGTTCGAGGAACTCCAGGGCGAGCTCCAGCAGATGCTGGGCGGTGCCGGCATGGGCGGCCCCGGCGGGGCATGAGCGAGGGGACAGTCGAGGATTCCGACGTCGTCCGGGCGGCGGTCGACGCGGCCGAGGACGTCATCTTCTCCCGTATCGACCGGCACGACATCGATGACGTGGACGTGACGGTCTCGTTTGCGGACGGCACGCTGGACGTCGACGTGTATCTCAACGCACCCGATTCGCCGGTGGACACGCAACAGGTCGCCGAAGACGCGACACTGGCGGCGGGCTCGGCTGTCGATTCACTGCTGGAATAATTCCGAAATCGAGCGGCGATCGTCAATCTATGGAGGGCCGGCGCTCGTCACCGGGGCGGGCAGAGATCACCGACCCGCCGCTGCTGGGAGGGCCGCAGCCGGCTGGCCTGCGTCGGTCTCGTTGTCCGGCGTCACGTCGGAGACCTGGTGGCCCAGGATCCCGTCGAGAGATCCGCTCACGTGCTGGCGGACGAGATCGTGGATTTCACCCACGAAGTCCGGAACCGGATCCGGAAGGTCCGCAGGCGGGCCTCGATCAGCATCGATCGCCGGCCCGGCACGGTTCTCCGCGCCGGCATCGGCAGCGTCGCTGACGTCTTGGTCGGCCGCTGTCTCGTTACGCGGTACGTCCGTCGGCGCGTTGCCCGGCGCCGCGATGGCCGCCCCGCTGGCGACAACCGCAAGCGCGAGGAACGCGCCGAAGATGGCTGTGTAGTTCATGATCGCTGCAGCTGTCTGTGGCTCCGAGAAGGACATGAAGGGTGGTCGCCGTCAATCGAAATTCCACCCAGTTTGGCCCGTTTTCGGCAAGTTGTCGTCGCTTATCCCGATCCAAGCCGGCCGCAGACGGCCGCTGTGTCCAATGCGGTGATTTTCGCCGCTAAAATCCGGCTGTGTCCGTCGGCGTCTCTCGGCCGCACTCGCCCGCATCCCGTCCGAGGAGACTGGCGCACAGTCTTTTCACCCTCGGTCCCATACCCCGACGTATGGAACACGAGGCCACGGTCGAGGGCGTCGGCGTCGGCGTGAGCGAGGAGGGGCCGGGGGCGCCGGTCGTGATCCTCAACGCCCGCGACGAGCTCGTTCCGATTTTCATCAGCTCGGACCAGGCCCAGTCGATGCAACTCGCCCTCGAGGGGGAGCCCTTCGAGCGCCCGTTGACGCACGATCTCTTCGTCGAGATGGTCGCCGAGTTCGGCGCCGCCATCGACCGCGTCCGCATCGACGACCTGGCCGACGGCACGTTCTACGCGAAGATCGACTGCGAACAGTACCACGGCGGCGAGCGAAAGCAAGCCGTTTTCGACGCCAGGCCCTCGGACGGCATCGCCCTGGCGCTGCGGGTCGACTGTCCCATCGTCGTGTCCGACGAGGTCATCGACGAAGCTGGTCGGCCGCCCGAGGCGTTCGAGACGCGGAGCGGCGACGAGGGGTCCTCCGGGTCCGACTACAAGTACGAAGGAGACTAACCCCCGGCCAGCGGGATACACGGACTCGCTGGTGGGAGCCGGGTCAGTCGTCCGCGATCACGGTGTCCGTGTCATCGGCGACCAAGCGGTCCATCGCGTCGACCATCGCGTTCACCGACGCGTGCGTGATATCCGAGTCGCTCGCGTTCACCGTGACGGTGTCGTCTCCGCGTGACATTGCCACCTCGACTGTCACCACCGCGTCGGTCCCGCCGGTGATGGCGTCGACGTGGTAGGACTCGAGCGACGCGTCGGCCTCGTGGCTGAGTGCCGCCTCGGCGGCGTTCATCGCGGCATCGACCGGCCCGGAACCCGTCGCGGCGTTCTGGCGCTCCTCGCCGTCGACCGAAAGCCGGACGCTCGCGGTCGGCGGGTTGACGCCACTCACGGCCGTGAGATCGAGGAGTTCGACCCGACGGTCCCGCTCGCGGCCTTCGACGTCTTCGGCGATCGCGAGGAGGTCGGCGTCGGTGACCCGTTTGCCACGGTCCCCGATCGCCTTCACCCGCTGAACGATCTCGGTGAGGTGTTCGTCGGTCACGTC
>CAYLJD010000070.1:0-12313 GCA_964383875.1 uncultured Halobacteriales archaeon | reverse complement strand
CCATCTCGAAGATGTCGGCGAGGTTTGGGAGCACCCCTGCCTCGAACATCGGTTCTAAGACGCGGAAACACGCGCCATCGAGGCCAATGACGAGGGTCTCCATCGACGGGCCAGCGTGGTTCATTGAGGGTGCTTTTGCAGTGGCTTCCGATCCGCTTTGTTAGCCGCGGGGTAATGCCCCGACTCCGGCCCGGTCATGTCGTCGCCGCGATCGTCTCGGGACGCGGTTTGATGTGGTCGATGTGGTACGGCGGGCCGTCGCCGAGTGCGACAGCGACAAGCAATTCCGAGAGATTCACTTTGTCTGCGAAGTACTCGTCGCGACGCTTGCGCCACGTGTCCGGTACGCCCGGAGTGGTGAGGAGTTCCATCGCCCGCGAGAGTACCGCATCGAAATCAGAGAGATTGTCGATCAACTTCGCGTCAGCGAGTTCGATGAAGTTCCCCATGTCGTTCGCACCGACGAAGGCGTTCGAGCGGATCGTGGGGGTCCCGAGGAGCGCGGCCTCGGTGACCATCGTCTGGGAATCAGCCACCAGGAGGTCTGCCCCGGCCAGTGCATCGTGCAACAAGGCGGGGTGGAGGTCGAAGGGTCGACAGGGCAGCGTGCTGAGATCCGTCGTCTCGCCCTCGTCGGAGACGATCACGGTTGCCTCGTCCGAGAGCTGCTCGACGAGTTCGCGCCGCTCATGCTGGGTGAAGCCACCCCGACCGACGTCGTGGTGGGACCCAAAGGCGTTGAACCGCAGGAATACGTAGGACTCGTCCGGGCCGACGCCGAGGCGCTCGCGGATGTCTGCCCGTGGCGAGAAGACGTCAGGATGGAGGTACGCGCTCTCTTTGAACCCGTCGAACACGTAGTGCTTCGAGCCGAGATCTTTCCGGAACGCCGCGGGGGTGAGGATGGCGGTCGCGAACGGGCGGGAGAGCCGGTGATCGAGGCCCGTCGGTTCCGAGTCGAGGACGAGCGTGACGGGCGTTCTGGTCACGGCTCCAGCGTGGGCGGCATACGCCCCCATCCCGAAGATGTGGTCCGGATCGAATTGCACCGCCCGACGGACGATTCTCGCGTAGTGACCGGGGAGTCGAGCGAACAGCGACCATTGGGAGGTCCCACAGTACCCGTAGATGGTGTGTGGCAGATCGTACCATTCGAGCAACGCGACCGTGCACCCGTAGTCTCTGGCGAGCAATTCGACAGTATGTCCCCGGTCCCGCAACGATCGGACGACGTTTTTGTAGAGGTGGACGTGCGCGGGCGTATTTGTGAAGATGAGGTACCGCATCGAAGGCACCTGTGGATACGGCGCAGGGTCCCTTTGTTAGCCGTCGATTGCCGGGAGCCGCTGACTTCGCGATGGTCGTTCGAATCGATCGGGAGCGTCGACCACCCTGTTCACAGTCGGGGTGTCGCTCTTCGAGGCGCCAGGAGTCAGTGGTCCTGGGTGGTGCACCGCCGCGTGCTGTCCAGGGCCACTCCGGCAGGTCGGGGCCCGATCTGTGGGAGTAGGGAAAGGTTAACCGCAGGCCGTGAGACGGCGTGAGCCGGGAATCGACCGCCCCGAACGCCCTTATTCGGTGACGGTTCGCATGTCCTCTTTCCGCACGACGATGAAGGCATCGTCCCGAAGGATGTCCTCGTCCTGGGGAATAATCAGGACGCGATTCTCGTCCGTCTCGTAGGCTTCGAGGTCGAACATCTCGTACCCCAGATCATCGGCCAAGTCTGGGTTTGCCGGGACGTCTTCCCACTCGCCACTCAGCCTCGAGTCGGTCATCCTATCGCTCCAGCGCCTGTCGTTTGCAGGGTGAGATCCATCATCCATCGTTGTCCTCGAAGATGACGCTCGCCTCGCCGTCCAACTCGAGACTCACGAGGTCGCCCGAGAATCGGTATCCGTCATTGTCATCTCCGCTCACCGTTCCGGAGACTGTCGATCCACTGAGGACGTCATTGTCCTCCATGCTTCCGAGCGTCGTGTCGTTCACCAGCTCCCCGCTCACTTCGAACGTGTAGGCGGTCTGGGCGTCGGCTCCCAGCCCGTCGAAGACAAGCGTATTTGGCAGGACGGCCGAATCGACCTCGAGGATTTCACCGTCGACGAGAACGTCGGCATCGCCGTCTACAGAGATGTCGACGATGTCGCCGGAGAAGACGTAGCCGTCGACACCACCGTTGACGAAGCCGGAGGCGGTACTGCCGTCGATCGAATCGCCGGTGCCGAGCGACCCGACGTCGGGATTCTCGGCGACCTCACCGGAGACGGTGAACTCGTAGTCGGTCCAGCCAGTGCCGGTCCCGTCGACGGTCAGCGTGCGGTCGACTGTCGAGGCTTGGCCGGTGGTGAAACCAACGGACGAGCCAGCAGCCGAGTCTCCGTCACTCGCAGACACGACTGCCCGGAATTCGTGGTCGGTGTCGGTGGCAAGGTTCGTCAGATCAGCACTGAAGGGAGCCGCCGTGGAGAGTGTCCCCGCTGAGACGTGTTGCCAGGAACTCGTGCCGGTTTCCCGCCAATCGAACCCCACGTCGGCCGAGTCGGCGCCGCCGAGGTTCTCGACGGACCCGTGCAGCGTCGCCCCGGAGGCGGTCACGTTCGCGGCGGTGCCGGTCGTCACGGTCGGATCCACGTCACCGATCGTGGCCGGATCGACGATCTGGCCGTCGACGACGATGTCGGCGCCGCCGTCCACGGTGATGTCGACGACGTCTCCCGAGAAGAGGTAGCCGTCGATGCCACCGTTGACGAAGCCGGAAGCGGTACTGCCGTCGATCGAGTCGCCGGTGCCGATCGTCCCGACGTCGGGATTCTCGGCGATTTCACCGGAGACGGTGAACTCGTAGTCGGTCCAGCTAGTTCCGGTCCCGTCGACGGTCAGCGTGCGGTCGAGCTCGCTCGTTGACCCGTCATCGCTCCCGTCGGATGTATCGTCACCGCCGTCGGACGGATCGCTCGACTCTGCCCCCGGGAGCTCCGGTGGCATGGATCGGTCTCCGCGGGCGGCCATTTCGGGTGACAGCGGGACGCCGCCGTTCTGGATCACCGTAACGGTCGGATTTTCACCGAGGTCAGTGAGATTCACCCGCGCGTTGCTCGTGGAACCGGTAAGTCGTGGGGCACCTTCGTTGACGTCACACCCCATCGCCTCGACGACGGCTTCGTCGCCATGGGATCGCCCGCTGATGTATCGGGCTTCGAAGGCCCCGTCCGGCTGGGCGTCGTCTGGCGAAATGTAGAACACGGAGTTCTCGATGACTTGATTGCGGAAGTGTTTCCCCCAGATGCCCCGGGCGTTTTGGTTGGACGCCGTCCCGGGGTAGGGCCCGCGATCGCCTGCCGGGTCGTCGACGACACCGACACAGTTTCGCACGGAGGATCCGGGTGATCCGATGCGATACTGGCTGACGGTGTTGTCCCGGTGGTAGCAGTTCTCCAACGAGACCGAGCCGTTGTTGCCGCTGTCTTTCCCCGGCGCACTGCCGTAGACTGCGTTGTTTCCGAACCCCTCCATGTAGGTGTGCCGGATGTCAATGTGTCCGGCGTGACTGGACCGAACGAAGATGCCGCCGAGTTCCGTTCCCGACTGCCCGTTCCGGGCCTTCCCGTTCGCCCAGACGTTCTCGACAAGCCCATGGCCCCCACTCGGTGCGGAGACCTGGAGCTGAAAGGCATTGGCACCGCCGCCGACCTGTCCAACACCGAGAAACCCGACGTTCCGGACTGTCCAGTTGGTCTTGTTTCGTGATCTGATCGTCAGACACGCGCCGTCGGCCGTCTGGTCGATCAAGACGTTTGACAGTTCTTCGCCGTCCGAGAGGTCGTACACTTCCTTCCCGGATACCGTCCAGACCTCGTAGTCGCCTTCCGAGGAGATCTCGACAGCGGCGTTCGCGGTGCCGAATGCACTCATCGACCCAATGGCCGTCGCCCCGACTGCCGCGCCTGTAAGCTTCAGGACCGATCGACGTGCGAGGAGCTCCTCAGACGCATCTGTATCCTCGTTGGCGTCGGTAGCCTCATCTTTCGCCTGGTTGGTGTCAGTAGCCGTCCCTTTACGATCGTCGTCGGACTGGTCTCGCCGGACCATACTCTGGTAGGACTGGCTTACTGACAAGAGTGCTCGGACCACTCTCGTGTGTCAAACACGCCAGGCTCGTATCGGAAACCGACCGGATACCACCCGCTTCCATACCAATTAGTAATCGCATGCATTCCAGACGCGTCCCAAATCGGCCGCTGGATGAGTCCTCCACTTCCGTGGTAATGACTCCTTACCCGCTGAGACCGGCCGTCACGACACTCTCACGGGTCCGCTGCGCGTGCGACGGAGGGCAGTAATGGTCACCCTTCGGTTGGGTAGGACGTGCAAAACGAGGAACCACCGTGGGGTAAGTGTTGAGCTCGGGTGCGTCCCGCGTGTGGACTCTTTATCGACGGCTGGATGCGGCAACAGACTGGGCTCGTGGAGGACTCAAGGTGATCTTCGGCAGCGACAGGAGTGACGATCGAACGTGGCTGAGCCTGCGCTTCTCTGCGACTATGAGCGCTCTCGCTCCGTGTCGGCATCCGGGAGCCAGGTGAGGGTCCCGTTACTGATGTCCGTGATGGCGATCCCAGTGGGGTCATCGAGATCGGCGAGGATCGGCTCCCCGACGCACTGTTCGGACCCGTCATCAGCAAATTCGAACGACGTCGTACCCTCAGTTCCGTGGCCACTCTCCATCCGAATCCCGTCACCGACGTTGACGAGACACCGGTTTGCGTCCGGACGGGGATCGATGACGAATATCGGATAGCGAGTCGTCGTGACCGTCGTCGTCTCGATATCGATCGGATCCGACGAGACAAGTTGGATGCCATCTCTGGCCGATCCAGAATGCTCGATGGTGGATCGTCTGATCGTCGATCCAGGTCGATTGTGCAGTTCGATGGCACTCCCATAGGCCGCGGTCCCGCTCATCGAGCAATCGCGGATGTCCAGCGCACGGGCCGTGCCAGTCGCTCCGTCGTCGGGTGCAAGAGCCCGGATTCCCACGACCCAGTCGACTGCGATGGTGAACCGGCACTGCTCGATTCGTGGCCCGTTTCCCGTCGCCCAGATCACGAGCGCGCCTTGTGAATAGTCGGCGTTGAGGATCCGAACGTCGCAGTCCTCCACGAGGACCCGTCCCGATTTGTCGTGCGGTCCCTGCTCGATGACGATGGCCCGGGTATTGTACAAGTCCTCGGTTTGGGTGAACGGACCAGCGTAGCGGTCGAGATCGACCTCTATCGTGGCCCCAGTGACGGCGCTCCCGCCCCCACTCAGCCGGACGCTTGCCGTGTTGTTGTTCCGGTAGACGCCACCGACTACTTCGATGGTACCGGACGACCGACTCGCGTAGATTCCATTATTGCCGAATTCCTCGAGGCGGCAATCTTCGATCCGAATCAGGCCGCCATGCCGTCGCCCGACCCAGATGCCGACCCGCCCCGTTCCGGCTTTGTAGTGGCCGATCGCTGACCCGTGTCTAGCGGTGACGTTCCGCACAGTGCCCGTTTCTGACCCGTCAGCGACGGCCAGCGACAGCGCATTCGTCACGTCACTGTCGCCGTGGGTCCCACGCCCGACAAATTCGACGTCTTCGATCAGAAATCCGGATTTCGTGATGAGCCGAAGTCCGGCGGTCGTATTGTCGGCACGGAGATCGACGTCGATCCCGGAGAACAGGACTCGGTTCCCGCTAAACGCCATCAACTTGTCGTTGAAGCCGGGCGGAGGGACGAACGTGGCGTCACCCTCGCCGACGAAACCGAGATGATCGAACCCTCTGAAGCCATGTCCGCGGTCGAATCGGTAGCGACCCGCGGGAAACCGAATCGCCATGCCGTCGGAAATTTCCCCTGCGAGCGCATCGTCGCTGGGCGTCTCCCCAGTCGGGTCACACCCGAGATCAGCAACGGCATCGACGACCTGATCGAATTCCGCAAGCGCGTCTGACTGGCTCGGCGAGTCGGTTGGCTGTTCGGTCGTCGGTTGGGCGGACGAATTGCCGGTTCCATCGGTCCAAATGCACCCGCCGAGTGACGCTACGGCCAGTGGGGCCATCCGAAGGACTGACCGCCGTGTCGTCGTGTTGATCCCGGTCCGATGTGCCGACCGATCCGCGTTCTGTTGGGTCTTCACCCGTCCCACCCAACTGATACCGGCGGCTCTCTGTTCGAGGGTTGCCAGCGATCGTCCATCGAGGGTTGAGTACACCGTTGACCGGTTAGTTATACCCAACCTTCGTGCGACGGTGTCCGCTGAGAGGGATGGATTCGGGCGGCAGTCGTGCCACCGTGTATCCCGACCACCTAGTCGGTCGGGCTCCCGTGAGGCGTTACGCGCCGCATAACAATCCCTGTCCGTGGCACCGCTTTCGGTAGTAGCACTCTCCAGGCATGGATTTTCGAGACTCCACTTCACGTGATCGACGGATTGCCCTGCGCCTCGTGCTCGGAGCTGGATACCTTATACTGGCCGCCGGTGTCCTCCTTGCGGACGCGCACCGAGCGACAGCGTACGAAGTTTCCATCTTTGGCGGGACGCCAGTCGGATTCTGGCTCGGCACGGGTGTCGCGCTGACGATCGCTCTCCTCCTCTCGTTCACTGTTCCGCGGGGCTGGATCCGAACTGCTGCACTCGTGCTCGGGGGGATGGCAGTGACTGCCATCGCCGGATTGCCGATCATCCGCGGGTATTTCTTCTACGGCACCGCTGACGCCTTGACTCACCTCGGGTGGGTTCGAGACATCGAGATGGGGGTCTTGGCACCGACTGACCTGTTTTACCCTGGCATCCACTCTGTGGCCGTCGTGGTCGCGTCGTTCACCGGCGTTGGCATCGAACGGGCCGTGCTGATCACTGTGGCGACCATGGCCGTGGTGGCCCTCGTCTTCGTTCCGCTGGCGGTCCGGACCGTTGCTCGGGAGGATCGCGCCGTCGTTCTTGCGGCCTTTTCGACCTTTCTCCTCTTTTTCGTGCACAATCTCGGCGTCTACCTCCACGCCCACTCGTTCGCCCAGGCCATGTTTTTCAGTGCTCTTGTGCTCTTCCTGGTGTTTGTCTACCTCACCCGCGGGCCGAAATTGGCAGTCGGGGGGTTGCTCGCCGTCGCGTCACTCGCCGTCGTGGTCTACCACCCCCAGCAGGCGGCAAACCTCATTCTCGTCTTCGTGGCCATCTCGCTGGTGCAGCTCGTGCATCGGCGATTCCGGAGCGATCATCCGGTGGCCGGTCACCGAACGCTGTATGCCCACACCGGACTCCTGACCGCTGCCTTCTTGCTGTGGATTACGCGGTTCGATGGGTGGGCCTTTTACAATATTGGGCGCGTCGAGGACGCGTTTGTGGCCATCCTGGCCGGTCGACCGCCAGTGCCAGGCGGGAGCGCGCAGACACAAGCGGCGTCACTCAGCGCGGTTGGGTCCGGGTTGCCGGAAATCTTCGTCAAACTCTTTTTGGTCGCTGCCGTCTTCAGCGCACTTGCGGCCGTCCTGATGGCCGCGAGCGTGCTGGGTCGCGCAGATGAGTCACGGCCAGACGCGAACGCCGTGGCGATGTATCTCGGCATCGCCTCGCTCCTCGCACTCCCCGTGATCGCGGCGTACTTCGTGGGGAACATCGCCGAGCACTACTTTCGTCACCTCGGGTTCTTGCTGCTGATTGCGGCGATTGTCGGAGCACTCGCGCTGTCCCGTGGCGTCACGAAGGTCGCTAGACGGTTCGACCCCCGCTGGACGACGGTTGCGGTGATCCTCGCTTTCGCCGTCCTGTTGCCGTTGTCCTTGGCGAGTGTGTATCCGTCTCCGTTCATTTACAAGCAAACCCAGCACGTGACTGAACCCCAGATGGACGGTTATTCGGCTATCTTCGACGTCAACGACGAGTCGCTGACGCTGGCTGGGATCCGACGGGGTCCGTGGCGCTACAGTGATGCGATCCAGGGGGTGAACGGAAGTACCCGGTACGAAGCGGACGTCTCGAACGCGAACCTCTCTCGACTCGGGGACTATTATGCCGATGGCGGCTATGTGGTGGTGACCGAGTACGACCGCCAACGAGAGGTGACAGCCTATCGAGAACTCCGGTATACGGATCGCACCATCCAGTCAGTTGCGAGACAGCCGGGCGTGAACCGGGTGCTGTCGAACGATGACGTGCAGCTGTACCACGTCGGAGAGGACGGCGAGTGAGACTTCAGGGCGTTCGCGGCGGGGCAGTCTACGCCACGGAGGGACGCGTCGTATTCCGTCGCGACCGCGACGGCCGCTTCGGCCGCATCGGTCGACTTCCGCCACCGGAGGATGGGTTGATTCCTCGGACACTCTCATCTTCGCGATGGCGTCCGCTTACCGATCGGCTTATCGGGGCTGTGACTACAGTCAACGTCTGGCCGCTCTCGGCATCGAACCTGCTCGCGACCGTCGGCCGTCAGCTGTTCACGTCCGCTGACGGGGGTTCGAGCTGGGAGGCGAGCATCGAGCTTCCCGCGTCGTCCGGACCGATGGGCGTCCTTCCGCCGGCCGTGGCCCACCGACATGGTACGACATACCTCGGGGAGTATCCGCTCGACTCGGCGACAACGCCGCGTGTCCTCGCCTCCCAGGATTGGGGCCGGTCGTGGACGACCGAGGTTTCTCTCCCGACGGTGCGCCACGTCCACGCCGTCCAGGTGGATCCGTACACCGACGATATCTGGGTAACGACGGGGGATACGGACTCCGAATCGCAGATCGGCCGGATCCGTCACGGCGGGTTCGATCGTGTCGGTGGCGGGAGCCAGGCGTGGCGGGCGGTCGAGTTGGCATTCACGCCGTCGAGTGTCCTCTGGGGGATGGACTCCGTCTACGTCGATGACAACCGGATCTATCGGCTCCCTCGATCGGCGGTCGGAACCTCTCAACTGGACATCGAGCCGGTCCACACCGTCGACGGCTCGGTGTATTACGGCGAGACGCTCACCGGTGATGCGGAGACGTGGGTCGTCTTTTCCACCGCGATGGAAGCCGGCCGAGATAGTACTGGACCACCGGACCAGTCCCGATCGGCCGGGACGGGGCAGGTTGTCGCCGCCTCGTCGGCCACGGGGTTTACGGAGTGGCACGAGATCGTCTCGTTCCGCCGGAAGCAGTGTCTGGGCGACTACCTACCCGGGTGGCTTCCGCGAGCCAACGGGTACGTGTTCCTCGGCGCCGATCCGGAGCGAGGGGTACTCGTGAATCCCTACAACACCGCAACCGACCATGGCGCAATCACGCTGATTCCGTACGACCGTCTCACCGGGCAGCCTCGGCCGGAACCTCCACGGTCTTCAGGTGTGTCAGCTTAGGTACCCGAGGTCCTGCAGTTGTCCCTCGACGCCCTTCCGGAGGTCCCCGTCGGCCGTGGACGCCGCCGACTCGGATGGGGCAGCAAGGCGCTCGACGCGTGTTTGCAGGCGATCACGGTGGACGGGATAGTCGGCGACCGCCCCGTCAACCGGCACTTCGGTCTCGCTGCGGTCGAAGAGAAACTCGTCTCCCTCGTCACTCTGCACGTACTTCGTCGTCGCGTCAGCGAGGACCCGCCAGCGGACGACGTCGGTCGCGTGCTTGGCTGTGTGCGGGACGTAGTCTTCGATCAAGGCACCGTCCGCTCTGGCCGGAAGCGCCGTCGCCGGCTCCGGAGCCACCATGACATCGAACAGATCCGTCAGTTCGACCGGTTCGGCGACTCGTTCACCTGCGTGTTGGGACGGCCACTTGATCGACAGGGGCACGTTGACGTTGATGTCTCGGACGTAGTGTGGGGGGGTGGCGTTTCGGTCGTAGTCCCCTAGCGTCTTTCCGTGATCGGCGCAGATCACGATCACCGCGTCCTCGTACACCGAGTGCGAGCGCAAGGACGAGAGGAGGGTGGCGAGCTGCCCGTCCTGATAGCGAAGGCTCGCGTCGTAGTACTCCATGACCCGTTCTCTCGTCGACGAATCGAGGTCGGTCTTGCCCATGACGTACGCGAGCAGCTTGGCGTTGAGTGTCCGAGGTTCGACTGGACCGGGCGTCTCGAGACCGAGATCCGTGAACGCGCCCCGAGGGGGATAATACGGACTATGTGCCTCCATGAGGTTGAGGAAGGTGAAGCTCGGCTGATCGGCGGTGTCGGCGATCCACCGCGTGGCGCGTTCGATGAGATTCGACGTAAAAAACCGCCGCTTCAACAGCGCCTGCGGCTGTCCAGCAGCTCGGCCCATAATCGCGTGGAGCTTCGAGTACGCTTGGTCGCGGAGCCGGTGGGAACTCGATTGGTCGATCCGACTCATCTCGAGGTCCCACTCGACGAACCGGTCGAATCCGCGATTGAGATCCGAGAGTTTCCCCACCCAAGGATTGTTGGAGAAGCCCGCCGTCGCATACCCACGTGCTGCGAGCTGCTCGGCCACGGTCTCGATATCTGCTGTGAGGTGAAGATCCCGATCAGTGAAGCCATTCGTGATACCGTGCTCGGAGGGGAATCGCCCGGTGAACATCGAACAGTGCGAGGGGAGCGTCCACGGCGCGGGGGTGAAGGCGTTCTCGTAGAGCGTGGCCTCGGCTGCGAAGGCGTCAAACGCCGGTGTCGTGTGGCGATTGTGACCGTACGCCGAGAGACGTTCCTTCCTGGCAGAGTCGATCACGACGAAGACGACGTCGGGTGTCGCGGACATATGGGGTCTCCCCGGTCTCGACACTTCGTTAAGGTCGGGCTAGGGTCCGGTCTGGCGGTGCATCAGCACTGAGATCTGCGTATATTCGGGCGAGTCTGTCGGTCGTTCGGTCCCACGAGTACTGTCTCTCGACCAGGGATCGGTTTCGACGCCCCATCCGGCGGGCGCGCGCTGGGTCGGACACGAGGGTGTCGAGAGCGTCAGCGAGTCCGTCGCTGTCTCCCGGTTCGAGCAATATTCCGCTTTCGTCGTCGATGACTTCCGGGATGCTGCCCACTGTCGTCGACACGATGGCGTTTCCCCCCGCCATCCCTTCGAGCATCGCGATCGGGAGCCCTTCAGCGTACGCCGGGAGCACGAAGATCGTGGCCGCGCTGAGCAGCTCGCGCTTGCGCTCCTCCGAGACGTACCCGACGTAGTCGAGGTTCTCCGAGCGGCTCGCGAGTGACTCGACTCGATTCGTGAGGGGGCCTTTTCCAGCGATCGTGACCCGATACGTGATGTCGCGCTCGTCGAGGGCTTCGATCGCTGCCAACAGTTCGTGGACGCCTTTCCGCTCGATCAAGTTCGACACGAAGACGACGTGTGGGATGCCTCTGTCGAACTGCGGGTCGTATTCATCGGGGTCGACGGCGTTGGGAAGCACCTCGATCTTCTCGTCGGCCACGGACGGGCTGATCACGTCACGCCAGTAATCCGAGAGGACGACGATGCGATCGACGGCGGTGAAGACAGTCGTTTGGAGCCATTTGATTGCCACGTTGTCGGTCTCGGCGAAGTCGTCGAACGACGAGCCGTGGATATGCAGTATCACGGGTCGTCGCCAGACGTACTTCACGAATAGGACGTAGAAACTGGCCCGGTAGAACGAGAATCGGTGTGAACTATGGACGTGGACAACGTCCGGGGGCCGTCGGAAGGGGAACTTGATTGCGGCCCACAACGAACGCAGGAGGGAGACGACGAACCAGACAACTCCGCTTCCCGTGGAGTCCGAGGCCATGTCGTAGACTGCCACTGAGAGGTGTGCTGGGAGCCGCGTGGCTTGTTCGTCCACGTAGTGATGGATACCCCCGCCACCGAGGGTGCCAACGATCAGGACCTCGGTGCCACGGGCGGGTGCCTGCCGCGTACTCTGCGCGTCAATGGTGCCGGTTTTCGTGCTCATCGAATGTGTCAAAAGTTCCGACCGATCGGCCTTTGTAAGACGCCGGTTACTTCTCCACCTCCGGAGTTCCACCCGTGACACCGAGTCGGACGGATCCCCTCTCGAGCGATCTCGACGATCAGCAGTTCGTCAGCGTGCGTCCGGGAATGCGTCTCGGTGGACAGCCGTCACCCTGGCGCACCGTCTGTCGGCTCGACCTCGATACGCCGGTGTCCCGAACGAGTACTGGCGTATGACCGTCGTTCACGAGAGCGTCGGGACGAACCGACGGATGAACGGGATGTGTACACCGATCTGTTCTTCGACAAAGGCGACGGGAATTTCGTCTTCCGGCTGGAGGCAGCCGGTCACGGCGACGATGACGATGGCAGAGACTTCGGCGACGACGGCGAACACGAACAGCGTGACGATCGTGAGTGACGTCCAGGACGCCAGGA
>CAYLJD010000069.1:0-12453 GCA_964383875.1 uncultured Halobacteriales archaeon | reverse complement strand
CAGCACCCGTCCGAGGAGGTCCTCGGTGACGGGCATCTTCATGGTCTCGCCGAGGAAACGCACCGACGCGTTGCGGTCGATGCCCTCGGTTCCTTCGAACACTTGGATGGCGACGAAGTCACTCGCACTTTCCAGAACCTGGCCGCGGCGGACCGAGCCGTCGGCCGTCTCGATCTCGACAATCTCGTCGTACCCGATCGCCTCCTCGATCTCGACGAACACCAGCGGTCCGCTGATCTCCGTGATGGTCTTGTATTCTTTCATCAGTAGAGCCCCCTGAGCTGCTCGGCGAGGTCATCCTCGAGGTCGTCGACGTAGTCGTCGTAGTCCTCCTGGACGCCGATCCGGTTGAGGCGCGGGGCGGCCTCGATGTCGCCGATCTCCTCGACGGGCACGCCCGCATCGAGGGCGTCGAACGCCTCGTCGTGGAACGTCTTGATGGCCGTCAGGAGCCGGTAGGTCTTCGCCGGCTCGCAGTACGTGTCGACGTCGTGGAGGGCGTTCTGCTGGAGATAGCCCTCGCGGAGGTAGCGGGCGACTTCGAGGGTGAGCTGCTGGTCTGGGGGCAAGGCGTCCTTGCCGACCAGCTGGACGATCTCCTGGAGTTCGCTCTCCTCGTCGAGCGTGTCGATCGCCCACTGGCGGACCTCCGGCCAGTCGTCGGCCACGTTCTCGACGAACCACGGGTCGAGCTGGTCGCGGTACAGCGAGTAAGACTCGTCCCAGTTGATCGCCGGGAAGTGCCGGCGCTCGGCGAGGTCGGCGTCAAGCGCCCAGAACGTCTTGACGATCCGCAGGGTGTTCTGGGTGACCGGCTCCGAGAAGTCGCCGCCAGGGGGCGAGACGGCACCGATGACCGAGACAGACCCCTCGGTGCCGTTGATGTTCTCGAAGTAGCCGGCCCGCTCGTAGAACTGGGCCAGGCGCGCGGCCAGGTAGGCCGGGTAGCCCTCCTCGCCGGGCATCTCTTCGAGGCGCGAGGAGATTTCGCGCATGGCCTCGGCCCACCGCGAGGTTGAGTCGGCCATCAGCGCGACGTCGTAGCCCATGTCCCGGAAGTACTCCGCGATGGTGATCCCGGTGTAGACGCAGGACTCGCGGGCCGCGACGGGCATGTTCGACGTGTTCGCGATGAGGCACGTCCGGGCCATCAGCGGGTTCCCCGTCTTCGGGTCGTCGAGCTCGGGGAACTCCTCGATGACCTCCGTCATCTCGTTGCCGCGCTCGCCGCAGCCGACGTAGACGATGATGTCCGCGTCGGCGTACTTCGCGAGCTGGTGCTGCGTGACGGTCTTGCCCGACCCGAACGGACCGGGGATGGCGGCCGTCCCGCCCTTCGCGATGGGGAACAGGCCGTCGAGGATGCGCTGGCCCGACACGAGCGGTTCGGTCGGGGTCTGCTTCTCGTGGCTCGGGCGCTGCTCGCGCACGGGCCACTCCTGGCGCATCTTGATCGTCTCGCCGGAGTCCAGTTCGACGACCGGTTCCTCGACGGTGAACTCGCCGGCCTCGATGGCGACGACCTCGCCGCCGTCGGAACCGGGCGGTACCATCACCTTGTGGTCGATGCTCGGCGTCTCGGGAACGGTGCCGACGATGTCGCCGGTCTCGACGACGTCGCCTTCCTCGACCTCGGGGGTGAACTCCCAGGTCTTCTCCAGGTCGATGCCCGGCGCGTCGACCCCGCGGTCGAGGAACGCCGACCCCATCTTCTCCTCGAGGACGTCGAGCGGGCGCTGGACGCCGTCGTAGATGGCGTCGAGCATGCCCGGCCCGAGGTCGACCGAGAGCGGTTCGCCAGAACTCTCGACCGGTTCGCCCGGGGCCACGTTCGACGTCTCCTCGTAGACCTGGATCGTCGTCACGTTGCCCTCGATCTCGATCACTTCGCCCATCAGGCCCTCGTTGCCCACGTAGACTACGTCGTTCATCCGCGCGTCCAGGTCGGTCGCCGTGACGACGGGGCCGGAGACGCTCTCGATCACTCCGTCTTCGCGTACGTCGGTGT
The DNA here is from genome assembly GCA_964383875.1 of uncultured Halobacteriales archaeon. Classification (GTDB taxonomy): domain Archaea; phylum Halobacteriota; class Halobacteria; order Halobacteriales; family Haloarculaceae; genus CAYLJD01. The sequence continues at coordinate 10,445 of CAYLJD010000069.1, read as the reverse complement.
CGGTAGCTTGGCTCATTGTCAGTCTTCCTCCATCAGGTCGATGCCGATCGCGCGCTTGATCTGCTGCCGTAGCCCGGCGGTGCCCTCGCCACCCAGGGTCACGAGGACCGGTTCGACGCTCGTCTCGGCGTCTTCGCGGACGTCCCGCGAGAGGTGGTCGAGGTCGTCGTCGTGCATCACGACGATGCCGACTTCGTCGTCGGCGAGCATGTCGGAGACGGCGTCGTCGAGTGCCGCGTCCTTCTCGTCGGGCGGGACGTCGGCGAACTTGCGGACGCCGGCCAGCCGGAATCCGGTCGTGAACTCCGGGCTGCCGATGACGGCGATCTCCTGGCTCATCCTATCACGAGCTCCCGTTGAATTTCGTCGGGCTCGAGGCCGGCTTCGCGGCCGCGGGCGATCGCCCGGACGTTCTCGACCTCGCGCTCCTTGGCGAGCACGTAGGCCAGCACCGGACAGATCGACAGCGGGTAGCGGTTCGACAGCGCGTCCGAGTACTCGAGTAGAGCCGCCTCGATGGCGTGCTCGAACTCGATCAGGCTCTCGGCGTCGGCCAGGATCGCCAGTGCGTCGTCGAGCTCGTCGCCGTATGAACTCGTCCGGACAACCTCGACGAGCTGGTCCTCGTTCCCGACGAGCTGGCGGATCTCGGCGGCGTCGAACAGCCGGCCGCCCTCGATGAAGTACTCCGAGGGGTCGATGTCGGCCCCGCTCCGGGCCAGGCGGATGGCGTTGCGGAGGTTGCGAAAGTCGATCTCCGTCCGCAGGAAGTTCAGGTAGAGGCCGACCGCCTGGTCGCTGCCGCCGGCTTGTTCGAGCCCGCCGAGCATGGTATCGAAAAACGCCCGGTCCGCGGCGTTCTCGAGGGGCACGAGCAGTCCCGCGTCCTGAAAGTCGCCCATCGCTGCCGCGAGGTCGTCACCAAAGATCGTGTCCGCGAGGAGTTCGACGGCCTCCTCGACGGATCCCGCGGCGACCAGCTGCTCCAGGAGCTCCTCGGAGAACTCGCCGGCCGGAATGAGGTCCGACCGAATCTCGTCCGGACTCGACCCGGAGTAGAGCCCCCGGAGCACGGTCTTGACGTTCCAGGCGTCGAACTTGCGGAGGTACCGGGCGATGTAGTCGTACAGCAGCCCGTCGGCCCAGCGCAACAGCGACTCGAAGTGCTCGGCGAGATTGCGGTTGAGGGCGTACTCGATGAGGTCGACGCCCGAGTGGCGGGCGCCGAGGGCATTCATCTCCGTTTCGTACTCGCCCTCCTCCATGAACCGGGCGATCTCGCCGGTGCCCATGCGGACGAGCTTCTGGTAGTCCTCGTCGTCGAAGAGCACGGCCTTGCGCGAGCGCACCCGGGCGGTGACGTACTCGTAGTTGCCCCGGCCCGTGTGCTGTTTGGATATCATTGCTCGTCGAAGAGCCGCGCGCTGATCTCGCGGAGTTCCGCCTCCCAGACGCTCTCGAGGATCGAGTCGAAGGTGTTGTTGACGCGGACGCGCGACGCCTCACTCTCGACGACCACGCCGCCGAGACAGTCGTACTCGCCGGCGTACGCGTAGCCGTCGTAGTCGGCGAGGATGTCTTCGAGGAGGGCCTGGTCGTCGGCCCGGCCGTAGACGCTGACCGCCTCGTCGTCGAACTCGGCCGCCGCGGCGTCGAGGAGCGCCCTGGTGAGCTCCTCGCGACGCTCGCCCTCGAGCGTTGCAATCTCGGTTTCGACGGCGTCGCGGACCGACTGGAGGACGGACCGTCGGGCTTCGAGGCGGTCCTGCTTGGCTTCGAGCTTCGCGCTGGAGAGGCGCTGTTCGCGTTCCTGCTCGATCTCGCGCTCGACGTCGGCCTCGCGTTCGGCGCGGATCTCCTCGGCGTCGGCCTCTGCCTCGGCGACGATCGTTTCGGCCTCCGCTTCCGCCTCGGCACGGATCTCCTCTGCCCGCGCGCGGGCTTCGTCCCTGATGTCCTCGACAACCGTTTCCAGACTCATTGTGGGGAACCGGGGGTTACCCGACCAGGAAGATCACGACGAACGCGATGATGATCAGCGTCTCGGGCAGGGCCGTGAAAATCAGCCCGAGGACGAACATCTCCTCGTCTTCGGCCACGGCGCCGACAGCGGCGGCCCCGATCCGGCTCTGGGCGATGCCAGTTCCGACGGCACCGAGACCGACGGCGAGGGCCGCGGCACCCTCAGCCGACAGTAGTGGCGCGCCTTCTCCCGCGGCTTGCAGTACAACGAATGCGAGTTGAGGTAGTGTTTCGAGCATGGGTATTTAGTCGTGTTTGCCTCTCTCCGGACACTTCGTGGCTATTCTGGTTGGTGGCATAAACCTTCCCAAAGAGATCGAATGCGGGCCGGGAATTCGGCCGATTCGGCCATCCGGCTCGGGGTGGCATGACGTCACACATGTCAGAAATAAATACCGGTTACCGGCCGGCTAGTCGGGGGTGAACTGGCGGTCGTAGCCGAAGGGCGAATAGGGGGTGCCGCCGCCCTCGTAGAACTTCGAGAAGAACTCGAAGTACTCGAGCCGGATGGCCTGGATGCCGGCGGACGTGATCCCGAGCAGGAGCACGACGAGGTGCCCGATGAGCAGCACGACGATGCCGAGAATGCCGGCCACGAGGCCGAGGTGGATCAAGCCGGGGAACATGACCTCTGCCTCCGGGTGGTGCTCGGCAACCCAATTCGGGCCGTGTGTGAGCATGAAGTGGAACTCGCCGTGCTCGTTGTAGGCCCCGAAGAACAGCAGGTTGACGGCGAAGGCCATGCCGGCCTTCGCGAGCAGGACCGCCCCGATCCGCAGGTACGACAGGACGTGGGCGAGCGTCTGGTGGAACTCGATGATCTCGTAGGCCGGCCCCAGCAGCAGCAACACCAGCCCGATCACGATCATGCCGACGCCGACCCAGCCGGCCCAGACCGGGAGCCCGCTGAATCCGAGCTCGAAGGCCGCCCCTTCGCCTTGGTCGAAGACCGTGAACAGGAGCTCGGGTTTCGTCCCCTCGCCGAGGCGGCTGAACACGAACAGCCAGAGGCCGTTGATCGCGAAGAGCCACGAGCCGGTCTCTTTCATCGTCTCCCACAGGCCGTGGAGCTGAAGGTTCTCGACGAACTCGTAGACGTACCCGATATCGAGGTGCACGAGTCCGAACAGCGCGGTCACCACGAACCACGTCTCGGCCCAGTAGGCCGTTGCCGGCGTGAGTCCCTTCTCGATCGGCGGGTGGCCGAGGATGGGCTCCCAGAGGTAGGTCGTGACGAAGTGGAACCCGAATATCTCTCCGTAGAGGATGCCGAACAGGATTGTCATGAGGCCGGCGGCGATGGCGACGAAGCCGAACTGGCGGAAGAGATCCGAGTCGTAGGCGGTGTAGGCGTAGTAGCCGAGGCCCGTGTAGATGATCCCGTAGCCAACGTCGCCGATCATGAACCCGAACATCAGTGGGACGGTCAGGAAGAGGATGATCGTCGGGTCGAGTTCGGAGTAATTGGGTCGACCGACAGCGTTCGTCAGCAGCTCGAAGGGCTGGACGATCGACGGATTGTCCTGGAGGACTGGCGGGCCCTCGTCGCTCATCGTGACGGTGCCGCCGTCGGCCCGGACGTCCTCTTGGTCTCCGGCTGTCTCGTCTGCGGACGGCTCGGCACCGCCGTCGATGGCCGCCGGCTCGCTCCCGGGACCATCGGCCTCGTCGTCGACGTGTTCGCTCGTCGCCGCGTGCCCGTCGCTGTCGTACTGGGCCCGCTCGTGCTCGCTGACGTCGACGTGTTCGCCGACCGCGGCGTCGAGCGCTGCATCCAGGTCGTCGACGCGTTCCGTCGGGATCCACCCTTCGGCGACGAACGCGTTGGTCGTTGTCGCAAACGAGAGTGGTGCCTCGCGTTTCTGGACGTCGATCGAGAGGGTCTCCTCCGCGGCGAGGAGAAAGCCCGCCACGTCGAGTCGGATGTCGGCGAGTTCCCCCTCGACAGTCTCGAGTCTGGACTCGAGCTGGCGCCGTCGGTGGGTGAGCTCCGAGCGGTAGTCCGCTGGACTCCCCTCGGCGTCGGGGATCTCGTAGCTCGTGAAGGGCACGCCGACGAGCAGGTCTTCGATCGCGAGGTCGGCGGGATCGACGCCCTCGGCGGGATACACGAACGCCGCCACGGCATCGTCGGCGGCGAAGACCTCGCTTTCCGCGACCTCGTCGGCGTCGGCGATTGCCGCTTCGACCGCGGCGGCGTCACCTTCCCCGACGGCCACCGTCAGTGATTCGTAGCCCCAGAGCAGGTCCAGGTCGATCCCCAGTGCGACGAACGGTTCGAGCGAGGCGAGGCGGTCCTCGACGGTATTGAGTTCGTCCTCGATCTCCGCCCGGCGGTCGTCGAGGTCGTTGACCTCCGTGCGGATCTCTTCGAGTTCGGTCTCGAGATCCTCGTCGGTGATCGTCCGGGTGGGACCGGCGGTTTCGTCTTCGAGGTCCAGGATGCTTTCCAGCGAGCGGACGGTCACCAGCCGCTCGGCGGCCTGGTCGACGCCCTCGATCGGGTCGCCGCGCTCGAAGCCCTCCCACTCGCCGTCGTACTCGGTGACGTGCAACAGATGCAGATCGTGGACCGTCTCGATGACGTCGTCCATGACCGGCTGGGCGCCGGTCACGGACACGCGGCTCATGCGCTCAGGCCTGAGCATGCACCGCCTCCTCGAAGCGGTCGACGACGTACTCGACCACGTCCCCCGTGCGCTCCTCGGCCGCGTCGACGAGTGTGTCGCGCTCCTCGGCCCCCTCGGCCAGAATTTCCTCGCGCTCGGCCTCGATGTCCTCGCGCGCCTCGGCAAGGCGTTCCTCTGCGTCGGCGTCAGCCGCCTCGCGGGCGGATTCGCGAATGTCGGCGGCCTCGTCGCGAGCCTCGGCGGTGATATCTTCGGCGTCGGCCTCGGCCTCGGCGACGATGTCCTCGGCGTCGCGCTCGGCAGCTTTGATCTCCTCGAGTACCTGAGTCTCTGGCATCGCTCGATCGTGTGGACGTTCCGGGGATGCCTATTTGGGCGTTGCGAAATCCGCTACTCCATGGGTTTGGTCGGCAGGGCGAGGTTCGTGATCAAGAGTGAACGTCCCACTCTCGATCAGTCAGCTTCGACTGAACTGTCTGCCAACAGTCTCGATCCCGGCCGGGAGCAAGAGGACACTCGCCACGAGGACCGCGTCGTCGATCCCGGGGCCGAACGGGAGGGGCGCCACCAGCGGCTCCGCCAGCTGGATCGCGATGACGAGCGGCACGCCGATCACGAGGAGCACAAGGAGGTGTAGGTGGGTCGCCGCAGTCGGCACCCGATCGAACCAGATTGCGGCGGCGAGCCCACCCAGGCAGGCCCCGGCGATGCCGAGGGCTGTCGCGCCGCCCGTCGTCACGAAGAGCGCGGGGACGGACGCAATAAGGCCGAGCCCGAACGCCCGCGACATGTCCTCGGCCACGATGGCACGGGCAACCACGAGGACGACGAACCCGATCACGAGTCCCGCCAGGATGTCGCCGAGGTAGTGGACCCCGAGGACGACTCGCGAGAGGGCGATGGCGACGATCAACACCACCGCACTCGCCAGCTTCCGAGCGTCCTCGTCCCAGCCGTACTCGGTGGCGAGCCCCCCGTAGATGACGACCGCCCCGATGGCGTGGCCGCTGGGAAAGCCGAACCCGTCGGTCGTGATCAGGCGCACGGCCTCGGGCGGACGGGGGAGCGCGAAGCCGCTCTTGAGGGCGACAACCACCGCAAAACCCGTGAAACCGTACGCGACGACGCGGGCCGTCGCCGGTCGATGGCCGGCCGCGACCCAGTAGAGGACTGCGAGGCCGACAGTGAGGAACGCCGGATCCCCGAGGGTCGTCACTGCGTGGTAGAGGGCGACGCCCGCATCGGGAAACGCCGCCCGGATGGCTTCGCTGAGTCCCGCCAGTCTGAACGCAGCCGGCATGGGCGGTCCGTTTGGACGGGTCCGTCTTCAGTATTGCTCGCGTCTGGATCCGTAGCGTTATGCGGGCGAGGCCGGTACGCCCGGGCGATGGGCCTGCTGGACGACAAAGGACGGGCGCGGACCTTCTACCGGTTTCTGTCGACCGTCTACGACCGCGTCAACCCACTTGTCTGGACCCCGGCGATGCGTGACGAAGCCATCGCGTCGCTCGACCTCGATCCGGACGACGAGGTGCTGGACGTCGGGTGCGGGACGGGCTTCGCCACGGCCGGCCTGCTCGAACACGTCCCGACCGTCCACGGCCTCGACCAGAGTGCCCACCAGTTGACCAAGGCCGTCGAAAAGTTCGACACCGAGGGCCCGGTCCGGTTCTACCGCGGCGACGCCGAGCGCCTCCCCTTCCGCGACGACTCCTTCGACGTCGTGTGGTCGTCCGGATCGATCGAGTACTGGCCGAACCCGGTCGCGACACTGCGTGAGCTGCGCCGGGTGGCCCGCCCCGGTGGCCAGGTCCTCGTCGTCGGGCCAGCCGCCCCCAAACGGACCCCCTTCCGGCAGCTCGCCGACGCGATCATGCTCTTCTACGACGAGGATGACGCCGACGAGATGTTTCGGGCGGCCGGCTTCGCGACTGCCGAGCACAGCATCCACCAGGCGCGCACGGGCGCGCCGCGCGCGATAACGACCCTTGCGCGGGTTCCCGACGACTAGGTCGCCGTCGCTGCGAGGTCGGCGACGACGGCGCGGTCGGTGACGACGCGGACGGTGACGCGGTCGCCTGCCTGGGGGAGCGGGCCGTTCGTCGACGCCAGTCGGATCGTTGCCGACTGCCCGGCCCGCCACGGCCCGTCCGCGCCGACGTTGAGCGGGCCGGTCGGGCCGCTCCGGAACCCATCGGTGGCGAAGTAGGGGACGGGCGGCTGGTGGGCGATCGGTTCTCCGTTCACCTGCACGCGCAGCGAGACCTCCTCGACGGTGAGGGACTCGCCGCCGACGTGGCGGAGCGTCAGTTGGTTCGCGTCCGCGTCGACATCGAGATCGAAATCCGCAACGGGCGGCCGGTCGGGAAGGGCCGGCCAGACCGCCGCGCCGACGGTGGCCGCGGTGACGACGGTCAGCGCACAGAGGAGGACCATACCCAGGACTGGGCTCGTTGCCCGACGCATGCGCGTCGGTGCCGCCCGTTCCGGCAAAAACCTACGGCGGCCGTCTCACGGGAGGGTCAGCGACACGGCGTCGCCGGCCGCGGTCGCGTTGAGCGTGAACGCGCCGTCCGGCTGGATCGCCCAGAGCCGGCCGTCTGCGCCGGTCGTCCCGACCCGCGTCCCGTCGATCCGGATCGCGCCGTCGACCGGGTCGCCGGTGGCGGCGTCGGCGAGACGCACGTGGAGTGGCCCGGTCGGGTGGGTCCCGTTGACAAACACGCGGAGGCCGTCGTCGGTGGCCGTGGTCCGCTGGTCGATCGGGATGACGCTCAGGCGCTTCTGCTGGAGTTCCCGGAAGACGCCCTCGGTCGTGCCGTCCAGGTAGGTCGAGAGCCGCCCCTGCGAGTGGTCGACGGTGATCGAGTACACCGAGGTGTTGGCGTAGGGAGTGGCCGGCCCGGGCGCCACGTTCTCCCGGAAGATCCAGGGATACAGCTCGGCTGCCCGCTGGTAGGCGACGCCGATGCCCAGTTCAGTCCCATTGGTAAACTCGTTGACCCCGCCGACCTGGCGCTGGGTGGCGTCGAGCGCGTCGCGGTAGTACTGGTCGCTGCCGACGGCCGCAACGACCAATCCGTTCCCGTCGGCGGTGTAGACATACGCGTTCGTGTCCGCCTCGCCGAGTAGTCCCGCGAGGACACGGTCGGCGGCCGGACCCTGGAGCGACGCGAGGTCGACTTGCATCGCCTGGAGGTCGGTCCGGAAGGACTGCTGGGGTGAGCCCGCGAGGATCGAGCGGTTCTGCAGGAGGCTCCGGAATCGAGCCGCGCGGGTTGCCGCGACCTCGGTCCTGGCGAGCGTGCGGACCAGCGTCGGGGTGTCGAGGTCGGCCGCGGAGTGGGCGGCGATGGCCTCGGCCCGGGCCCCGGCAATGGCGTCGATGCGTGCCTCGAGGGCCTCGACACGATCCCCGAACAACTGGGCCCGGTCGGCCTGGCTCTCCGCGGCGACGTATCGCTCGTCGAAGGCGCGGCGTTCGAACTCGCCGTGGAGCTGCTGGCTGCTCGCGGTGATTGCGACGGACGCATCGACAGTCGACTCGTCGACCGACGACCGGGTCTGCTCGCCGGCCGGCTGGAGGTAGCTGGTCGTGTTCCCGGCGGGGACGACGTCGGGCTGGCCGGCGTCGATTGCGGCAAGGCCGGCCCCCGCCGCCAGGGCGAGGGTCGCCAGCAGGAGGGTGGCGGCGACCGCCCCCGGGAGAACCCGCCGGGCGTGGGGGACACTCCGCAGGGACATCTGACGGGGTCTTTCGCTGCCATAACCAAAAACACACCCCTTCGAGGGGGCGACGGGAGACCGGTTGAGCGGTGGCGAGACGCTTTACGCGCCGCGGTAACGTTTTATCTCGGGATGGAAAGCGTTTTGCCGACGGCTCCGTCACTGGGGATATGTCTCTGCGGTTCGGTCCCCACCTGCTAGCCGCCGTAGCCCTCCTCGGGACCGCAGCCGTCGTGATGGCCGTTGCCGCCACGCCAGCCGCCTCGGCGGCGCCGGCCCACGCGGTCGGTGCGTCCCAGCCCCTCGATGCGAACGCCACCATCGAGATCCGGTTGCAGGCGAATGGCGACGCACGGTGGACGGTCACGACGTGGTTTACCCTCGAAGACGACATCGATCGCTCGACCTACGATGAGCTCGCGACCCGCTTCGAGGATGGCTCGACCAGCGACCTAGGGCTCCCCACGTTCAGGGAGGCGCTGGCGGACGCGAGCCAACAGACGGGACGGGAGATGGCAATTGCGGACGAGCGCCGGTCGACGGCCACAGCTGCCGAGGTCGCGAACGGGACGGGATCCCTCTCGCTCTCGTTCACCTGGACGAATTTCGCGCGGGTGGCCGACAACGGAACGATGACTGTGGGCGACGTCTTTCGCCTCGAGAACGGGACGTGGTTCAGCGGGCTGACGGCGAACCAGACACTGGTCGTCAGACCCCCTGACGGATTCCGGGTCACCTCCTCGACTGTTCCCGTCACCGACGATGCGTTGCGGTGGACCGGCCCCAGGTCCCTCGACGCCGACGCCCTCTCGGCAACCTTTGCTGGCGACGCGCCGCCACAGCAGCCACCCACGAACGGATTGCCGTGGCTGGCCATCGTCCTCGGGGTGCTCGTGCTGGTCGGCGCCGTTCTGACCGGCGGCTACCTGCTCGGACGCGACGTCGACTGGGGCGATCTCGCGTGGCTCGGTGGGTCTGCGTCCGAGGGGACCGAGACGGACGAGCAGCCCGATCACCCGCCTTCCGACGCCGCCGAGCCGACGGACGATGAAGCGGACGTCGACGTCGAGCTCCTGAGCGACGAGGAGCGTGTCGAACGCCTCCTCGATCAAAACGGCGGGCGGATGAAGCAGGCGACCATCGTCAAGGAGACCGGGTGGTCGAACGCGAAGGTCTCCCAGCTGCTCTCCGCGATGGCCGAGGAGGGCCGCATCGACAAGCTCCGCATCGGCCGCGAGAACCTCATCTCGTACCCCGACGAGGACCTCACCGACGTCGACGAGTAACGGCCGTCGTCGAAACGCGTTTCGGGGAGTTTATCGGGTATCCCCCCACAACGCCCGAACATGAAGGTCTTAGTGACCGTATCGGAGGTGTCGGACGTCGACGACGAGTTCGAGATCGACGGCCTGTCGATCGACGATCGCTATCTCACGTTCGACCTGAACGAGTGGGACGACTACGCGGTCGAGGAGGCCGTCCAGCTGAGCGAAGACCACGACGACGAGGTCGAGGTCGTCACGGTGACGATCGGGCCCGAACGCGCCGAGGAGACGATCCGGCAGGCGCTCGCGAAGGGGGCCGACCGGGCGATCCGCGTCTGGGACGACGCCCTCGCCGAGGCCTCGGTACTCGATCCGCTGACGAAGGCCCGGGTCATCGCGGCCGTCGCCGAGGACGAGAATCCCGACCTCGTGCTGTCCGGGGTCCAGACGGGCGACGACGCGTTCGGCGCGACCGGCGTCGCACTGGCGTCGGCGATCGATTTCGCGTGGGCCGCGGTCGTCACCGATCTGGAGGTGGCGCCCGACGCCAACACGGCGAGCGTCCACCGCGAACTCGAGGGCGGGGTCGAGGAACTCGCCGAGGTCGACCTTCCGGCCGTGGTGACGATCCAGACCGGGATCAACGAGCCGCGATACGCGAGCCTCCGGGGCATCCGGCAGGCCCAGAGCAAGCCCCTCGACGCGCACGATCTGGGGGACATCGGGCTCGCCGCGGACGATCTACCGTTCTCGTTGACGCTGACGGACCTCGAAGTGCCGGAGGTCGAAAGCGACGTCGAGC
>CAYLJD010000068.1:0-12790 GCA_964383875.1 uncultured Halobacteriales archaeon | reverse complement strand
TCACGATCTCGGGGTCGTCGCTCACGCGGTGGACGATCTCCTCGTCGGATTCGAGGCCGAGCGCCCGAACGAGCGTCACGAAGTTGATGCTCCCCGAGACGGACGGGAACGACACCTCGAGGAGGCCGTCGCGAGTCCGCTCGACGAGGACGAGTGCGCGGTACCCCCGTCGCTGGGAGAAGGTCTTGGCGACCTCGATCGTGTCGCCGTACTTCGTGTCCGTCTCGGCGAGGATCTTGTTCGGCGCGAGGTCCTCGCTGGTCATCAGGACCCGCTCCGAGCCGTTGACGATGAAGTAGCCACCGGGGTCGGCCGGGTCCTCGCCGATCTCGATCAGGTCCTCGTCGGAGAACCCGGCGATGTTGCACTTGTCCGAGCCGACCATGATCGGCATGCGGCCGATCTTCGTCTCCGTCTGGTCGACGACGCGCTCTTCTTCCTCGTCACCGCCCTTGATGATGGCCATCTCCATGAACACCGGGGCGGCGTAGGTGATGTTCCGGAGGCGGGCTTCCTGCGGGTAGAGCAGCTCCTCTGACCCGTCCGCTTCCCGAACGCGTGGCGTCACGACCCGAACGTCGCCGAGTTCGACGTAGACCGGCTCCTGGCCCTCCTTGTCGCCGATGTCCGTGTCGATGGTCGCCTTCTCGTCGACGACCCGTTGCATCCCTCGCCCGAGGAACGCGTTGAACGAGCGGAAGTGGTGTTCGGCGAGCCGTTCGCGCGAGAAGTACTGTCGCGAGATGGCGCGGCGGTCTTGCGTGTCCATTATTCCACCACCAGCCGGTAGACGACAGCGGTGTCGGTGGTTCGTGAATCGCGTTCGATGCGGACGACGTCGCCGACCGCGGCGTCCTCGGGAAGCGCCGGGTCGCCGCGTTTGATCTTCGGCAGGTCGGTCTTTTTGATGTTGTACTCCTCCAGCACCGTGTCGATCTCGTCGCCGGCCAGGACGGTGTGGTCCGGAACGAGTTCGTGTTGGCTTACATCTACCATGGGTTGGGGCGTGCCAGCGAAGAAGGCCGCGAGATACTACAGCGTCGTATAGGCGGGAACCCCTTAACCCTTACCAAATCGCGCCGCGCACCGCTATTTGCGCCCGGACCACGGCCCGGGCGGGCTGCCCCAAAAGTGGGGGGTTGAACACCCGTACCGGGGGATTCTCCGCCATCCGTCAAATAGTTTGTGTGGCGACGGGAACTGGGGCCGTCAGAACGGCCGAGAGAGATCACGTCCGTCCGTGGTCGTACGGGTGACGGACCACCGTGGACTGAGTCCCCTTCGTGCACCATCCGGTCGGCGGGTTAGTCACGAAACGCATGAATCGAAATCACGGGGGACTGGCCGGCCAGGAGTTGGAAAGTCTTAAGGTCGGAACTCGGGTACGTGAGACTGCCTGCCCGGGTGGTGTAGTGGCCTATCATACGACCCTGTCACGGTCGTGACGCGGGTTCAAATCCCGCCTCGGGCGATGGAGGCTCGCATCGGACGTTGCTCTTTGGATCGGCACTGATGAGATCCGCTCTACACGTGACTTGTACGCGTTGCCACAAAGTGAGTATGGTTCGGCGACACCAAACCGCCTAGTGCATCCGAACCATCGCAATACACTTGCCGATAAGCGCCGATCGCTTCGAGCAAATCGACGACCGAGACGACGTGCCTGCACCGGGGACACACGCAGCAAAGATTCTCGCCTTTCTTGAGTCCCACCCAGACCAAGCGTTCACCCAGAGCGAGATTGTCGAAGCAACCGACGTCAAGCGTGGATCTGTCGGGTCAACGCTCGTCAGACTCCGGGAGGCTGGACGGGTCAATCACCGTGGCACCGATTGGCGAATCAATGATTACGACCGAAGTCTCACCGACGCAATCCAGCAGGCCGGAGCAGTGGCCGCAGATCACGAGACGGAATCGTTCGACGTTGATGAACGGCAGGAATACGGGATAGACCCCCGAAAAGCCCGTGAGTGACAACCCGTTCCGACCAGGCGACGACATCTGGGCTCCGGACCCGTTCAAAACCGGATCGGATCCGCGACTCTGGCTCGTCCTCGCTGCCGAGTTGCTGCCCTGCCCGGGCGAGGAATACGTCTGCGCTGCAATGCCGACCAGTGACATACCAGACAATCACGAGGTCGGCGATGCGTGGGTCCGGGGCAAAGATCCAGATGCGACATCCTACTGTTCTCCGTGGGTCCTCGCGACGATCAAACACCAGGCCGTGGCTGATCCCCAGGGAAGAGTCACGGACAAGTTCCTCAACCGACTGGTCGATGATTGCGAAGCGTATCTCGGTTCGTGACCAACACTGTCTCGAATCCCTGGTTTCGGGAGGGCGGAGAAACTTACGTTCGCGCGGCAGCCACCACAGACCGGACCTGGGTGAAACCGTGGGCGAGGAGGGCCCGCGGCAGACGGCGGCGGGCGTTCGCCAGTGTGTCCGCGAGAGCCTCGCTCGCTCCATCGTGGACGCCTGACCCGTGTCCGGACACCACTCGCCCGGGTTCTAGATCGCCCAGTGCCATCCGAGGCGGGCTGAACCGCCGTAACAGCATCATCCCGAGTCGTTCGTCACCTACCCGAAAGTACGGCGCACAGCCGACCGACTCGCCGACAACGAGCGTCTCGCCGTCGTAGAGTGCATACTCGTCCCACGCGGCGCCGAGGAGGGTACCGGTGGCGACCTCGCGGAGCTCGTAGGCGCCGAAGTGATGGCCGATCGGGACGCGCCTGACGGCCACATCGGTGTCCGCTGGGACGTCGGCCATCGTCGACGGGACGTGAACGGCCACGTCGTGCCGGCGGGCAAACTCGTCAGCGTCTCGCCAGTGGTAATTCGAGAGGAGGACGATGCCCGCCACGTCGCCGTACGCCGCAACCAGGTCGTCGACACCCGGCGCGTCCAGCGGATCCACCAGCCACACGCCATCGGCCGTCGCGAGTGCGTGGCTGGTTCGGCGCATGATCTCCTCGGGGTGTGGCATCCAGCCAACGCCCCCGTCCCACCGGTCAACCTCGCGGAACGTTGTCGGCGGGTCGGTGACCTTCGCTGGCACAGGAACTCGTCCCGCCAGTAGGCGAACGTAGCAGATAAATCCCGGTTGCAGCACAGTCTCAAATCCACAACGGTGTCTTACAGCCACACCTCACCCACGCGGTTCGTGGTCCTGTAACTGATCTGGTACTCGTTCACGCCGACGTTATTTGACCCTCCCCGCCGAGGGCCACACCATGGACGACTTCGACGCCATCGAGTATACCGTCGAGGACGGCACAGCCCGGATCGCGCTTGACCGTCCCGACGCGCTGAATGCGTTGAACGAACAGCTGTTGACGGACCTCGAAGCGGCCGTCAGGCGAGCCGGCGACGCCGACGACGTCCGGGCGATCGTTGTCAGCGGCAACGGGCGGGCGTTCTCGTCCGGATACGACATCGGGATGGACGAACCCGACGCTGACGTCGATGACCTGATCCTCGACCAGCGGTCCCATCTCGAGGCGATCTACTCCGTGCGCAAACCGGTTCTCGCGGCGGTCGACGGCCCGGCACTCGCCGGCGGCTGCAACCTGGCCGTCTGCTGTGACCTCACGTTCGCATCCGAGCGTGCGGAGTTCGGCTACCCCGACATGCACTTCGGCGAACCGCCACCGAAATTCGTCCTCCCGTTCGTCACGAACTCCCTCAAACACGCACGAGAACTCCTCTACAGCGGGAAAACGATCGACGCAGCCACGGCCGAACGCATGGGGCTCGTCAATCGCGTCGTACCGACCGACGAACTCGGATCGACTGTCGAGGCCGAACTGGCGGACATCCGTAAGACGCCAAGCACGGCCGTGGCGATCGCCAAGGACATGATCAACGACGTCCAGGAGACACAGGGCTTCCGGCGACACGGCCGCGTCGAGGAGTACATCGCCTCGCTCACGATGGAGTCGTCGACGGCCGAGCGGTTCCGGGAGATCCGCGACGACGAGGGCCTCGGGGCCGCCATCGAGTGGATGCACGAGACAGACAAACCCTGACCGTGCGACTGCACGGCAGTGATTAGTCGAGAAACGCCCGGAGCTCCTCGCGGTAGGCGTCGGTCCGGTCCTCGACGACCCAGTGGTAGGCATCCTCGAGGGCGACAATCTCTGTCTCCCCGGACAGATCGTCGGCGAGGCGCTCGGCATAGGCGATCGGCTGCATCATGTCGTCTGCGGCCCAGAGCAGAAGCGTCTCGGCGGTGATCGCCCCGTAGTCGATCTCGGTGGTGTGGTTGGTGTTCGTCGCGGACGCATTCCGGACGAGCGACGTCCGGCCTTCGGGCGACCGCCAGGGCGCGGCCATCCCGTCGACGTACTCCCGGTTGTCCGCCGCATTCCCGTAGAGGCCGTCCCCGTAGGCGAACTCGAATTCGGCCTCGAACGCGTCCCCGTCGCGGTCGGCCTTGTCCGGCAGGCCGAGCTCACTGATGAACTCGACGGGCCACGAGTCATAGCAGACGGCATTCGACAACACGAGCTGGGCGACCGCGTCGGGCCGGTGGCTGGCGTACCGGAGGGCCACGCCGCCGCCGATGTCGTGCCCGACGAGCGAGACCGTGTCGTGGTCGGCGAGGAGGTCGTCCAGCATCGCTTCCTGTGCGCGAATCGACCGATCGAAGCCGTCGCGCATGGCGGAGTGCCCGTACCCCAGCAGGTCGACGGCGATGACGTGGTGCTCGTCGGCGAGGGGCGGGGTGACGTGTCGCCAGAGGAACGACCACGTCGGGATCCCGTGGAGAAAGACCACCGGTGGGCCCGAATTGGCTGTCCCATCCTCGAAATAGGCGACTGAGAGGTCGTGCCCGTCGACCGTCACCGTCGTCTCGTCCAAGTCCGCCGCCCACTCCGTGTGCGTGACCATATGTGCTCGCTGGAGTGGCTGCGGGAAAATAGGTCGGGAGGCGGCAGCCGGCCCATCGCCACTTTCACTCTGTGGCAGTCCTTGAACCTCCGCCGGTCCCAACGGTCCGGTCCCCGATGGCCCGACGTGCCAGCGCCGACCTGCCGCTCCATGGCGGCTCGGCCCCGCGGTGGCTCTTCGAGCGCATGACCGAGCTCGGGGGCGCAATCGCGGAGGCGGTCGTCGACGAGTACGGGCAGGCAGAACTCGTGGCTCGTCTGGCCGATCCCTACTGGTTCCAGGCGCTCGGGTGTGCACTCGGGTTCGACTGGCACTCCTCCGGTCTCACGACGACCACGATGGGCGCACTCAAGACCGCGATCGACCCGCAGGCCCTCGGTGTGACGGTTGTCGGTGGGAAAGGTGGGACCTCACGGCAGACGCCGGCCGAAATTCGCGAGACGCCACTGGATCTCGCTGGTGGCACGCGCGATGCGCTGACGCGGACCAGCCGCCTGAGTGCGGCAGTCGACAACGGCTGCGTGCAGGATGGCTACACCCTGTATCACCACACGATGGTGATCGCCGAGACTGGCGAGTGGTGTGTCGTCCAGCAGGGCATGGACGACGCGACCGCACGCCGGTACCACTGGCTCGACGAGGGCGTCGACAGCTTCGTCGAGGAGCCACAGGCGGCCATCTGTGCCCAATCGGCTTCGGCGGCTCCGCTGGATCTCACGGCCGCCGACTCGGCTGATACGCGCGACATCTCGGTCGATCTGGCGCAGGACGACCCGGCGCGGCTCGAGCGCGAGCTGCGCGGCCAGCGATCGCTCGCGGACTTCGGTGGCGGCCGCGACGAACGGGGGGTATCCGACGTCGGGTCGGCGCTCGCCGGCGCCCCTGATCTGCGGATGCCGACACACCACCAGCTCCGGGAGGCCGATCTGTCGGCGCGTGCTCTCGCCCAGCTCCAGCGAGCGTACGAATACCAGCCCGATACTTACGAGGAGCTGGTCGAACTCGACGGGATCGGGCCAGGATCCCTCCGGGCGCTAGCGCTGATCGCCGAGCTGATCTACGACGCCGAGAGTTCCCGCGATGATCCGGCGAAGTACGCGTTCGCCCACGGTGGCAAGGACGGCACGCCCTATCCGGTCGATCGGGAGCGCTACGATCGCTCCATCGAGTACGTGCGCGACATGCTCTCGGGGGCCGATGTCGACCGCGAGACGAAACAGACTGCACTCACGCGCCTCGCCGAGCGACGCCAGCGAGTTGAACCGTGAAACCGACGGGTGTCGGCACGCACCGAACCGGACGCGAGAGTCGGTAACTGTTTTACCGTCCGCGGTCCGACAGCGACTAGAGTCGGGTCCCATGGTTGAGCGACTGGAAAACCAGGTCGAGAAGGAGCAACGCGACATCCGGATCCTCCGGGTGGTCATCGAGCAGGGACCGATCGGCATCGTGCGACTGTCCGAAGAGACCGGCCTCCCTGAGCACAAGGTTCGCTACTCGCTGCGCATGCTCGAGGAAGACGAACTCATCGAGCCGACGCCCGACGGTGCCGTTCCCGTCGACGGTATCGCCGATGAGATCGACCGGATCAACCGCGGAATCGACCGCCTCGTCGACCGAATCGAGACGTTGAGGGAGATCTTCTAGCGGCGCACGTCACAGTCAGACGGCCGCCAGGAGCGCGTCGATCTCGGCCGCGGTATTAAATGCGTGGACCGAGGCTCGACAGGCCGCCGGGTCCGGCAACGACCTGATTCGAATGCCCTGGTTCTGGAGCCGCTCGACGGTCGATTCCGGATCGTCGGTGTCGAACGTGACGAGCCCCGACTCGGGGTCGGCTGGGCTCAGCAATCGGTCGCCGAGGCCCGCGGCAAGCCGACTGGCGAGGCGATGGATGCGTGCGTCGATCGCCTCGAGGCCAACTGCGTCGACGTGGTCGATGGCCCGTTCCAGCCCGACGTAGGGGGCGAGAGCAGTGGTCCCCAGCTCGAACCGCTTTGCGCCGGGTTCGTACTCGTACGGATCGTCCTCGGTGTCGACAACCGAGAAGTAGCCGATTCGCTGGGGGGACAGGGCCCCGAGTGCCGTTTCGTCCACGTAGCAAAAGCCCGACCCCCAGGGACCCAGTAGCCACTTGTGGCCGGAGGCGACTACGAAGTCGGCCCCCCACTCGGTCACGTCGACCGGCGTCTGGCCGACCGATTGGACGGCGTCGACGAGAACTCGCGCACCGGCCTCGTGGGCAATGCTCGTCGCCTCCGCAATCGGAAGCTGGGTCCCGTAGTTCCAAGTGAGCGAGCTGAGACAGAGAAGGTCGGCGCCGTCGAGCACGTCGGCAAGGGCGCCGAGGTCCAAGCGACCGTCCGGACAGGGGAGGACTCGCACCTCGAGGCCGTCCTGGTCTCGCAGCCGATTCCAGGGGAGGATCCCCGCGCTGTGCTCGAGGTCAGTTCTGACGACCACGTCACCGGCGCCCAATGCCAGCCCGTTCGCGATCAGATTGATCCCCTCGACGGTGTTGCGCGTCAGGGCCACCTCTGCCGGCGTGGCGCCGATGAACGCGGCAATTGCTTCACGAGCCGACTCCCGGGCGTCGGAGGCGACCTCGTAGCCACCCGCCCCGCACGGCGCCTCGTAGGCGACCCGTTCGAGGTAATCCGTCGCCGCCTCGACGACCGGCCGGGGGCTCGGTCCCGTGGCCCCGGTGTTCAGGTACGTACAGCACTCGGCAGCCGGGATGGACTCCCGGAGCGCCTCGGCATCCATAGTGGCTGCTCGGGTGTGACCGGTGTTGAAGGTCCCGGGATCGACACCGGTGGTTTCGGTCCAGCAATCAGCTCTCACAGCCGCGTCTCGACTGCCGAGGCTCGCGGAGTCGCGCCGTTGTGGGGCGTGGTTCGCTCGCGAATGCGAATGGTGTGGATCGTCTCGGTTGCATCGTCGATCACGAGGGCCTCGCCGACATCGGTCGGCATCCGCGCCGCGAGATCCTGGTCCATGTACGCCGGGCGTGCGGCGGCGAGCGCCTCCCGGTCCGCCATGCTCGTCAGGCGGTGGACGAGCAGGATGTCTGCCTGCGAAATCGCGACATCCGGAAGCGCGCTCGGCCGCTGCGTCGCGACAACCAGCGAGATACCGGGGTTGCGGCCCCGGGTGAGAACCCGGTGGAGCGCCGGCGCCGCAATGCCGTCGAAGAACGTGTGGGCCTCGTCGAGGACGAGCCACGGGAGACGAGCCAGCCGGTCCGCGACGCGGGCATCGTAACTGCGGCCGGCGAGGCCAGCGACGACTGCGTTCATCGCGCCAGGGTGGAGGCCTGCGAGGTCGATGGTCGCACACCCGCCGTCGGCGAACACCGTCGACAAACCCGCCGAGTCGAAGATACCCCACGCGGCCGCGTGCTCGATGTGGTTCATCGCGGCGCGGCGGGCGGCCGGTTCGGCGTCGATGTCGGTGACGGCCGCTCTGAGGTCCGCGATCGTCGCGCTTTCGGCAGCGGCCCGCCACACGAGCGACCCCGCGGGTCCCGCCGGATCGAGGCCGAGGAGGTCACACCACGCCCGCGGACCGAGATCGTCAGCAGAGACGGCTGGCTCGACTGGAGTGGCCGGGACGGTCTCCGACGTCCCCAAGGAGCGGAACACGCCCATCGGATCGGCCAGAACCGGCGTCGTGCCCCGGGCACAGGCAAGCTCCTCCGCGAGCACGCCCAGGGTATAGGACTTACCGTAGCCGCGCTTCCCGACCACCAACACGACGTGGGGTCGGTCGAGATCGAGACCGACCGACGCCCCTTCGCTGCCGTCCACGGCTCGGTACCGGCCGATCGCTGCGGTCGGGCCGTCTCCCCGGTCGCGGCCGAGGACACGCATAACCAGGGGTGGGTCGTCTTCCGGCAAAAAGCTGCGTCCGCGAATTTTTGTACCGTAAGTCGGCCAACCCGACCCATGTTCGACGCGATCTGGCGCGACGAACGCGCCATCGAGGGACTCCCGATCCGACTCGTGATCGCACTCGTCGTCGGCGTCGCGAGTTTGAGTGTCATGATGAACACGATCTCCGGACTGAGCTCACTCGGCGTCACGGAACTCGACGCACAGCCGCAGCCGGAAATCGTCGCGCCCGGGAACACGTCGGTCAACGTGACTGTCGTCGGACCCGAAGGGGGCCCGATCGCCAACGCGACCGTGATCGCCAAGAGTGGCACTGCACGCCTGTCAGGCATCGACACAGCGCGGACCAATACGAACGGCACGGCGAATCTGACACTTTCGCCAGAGCTTGGCCCCAATCAGGCCGAGGGGACAGTCACGCTCGACATCAAGCCGCCCGACGGAAGCTACGTCGACAGGCGCCGGAACACGGCAATCCTCGTGGTGCGGCAGTAGCTCAGCGGTCCTCCCAATCGATCCACTCGAGTTCCCAGCCCTTCCGCCGGCGAGCGGCGCGGGCCGCCAGTTCGCGGTCCTCGCGCCTGGTTCGGTTGCGCTCGACGGCATCCGCCTGTTCGCCCTCGACCAGCATTGGCGCGAAGGCACAGGCGCCGTGGCGTTCGACGGTTCCGTCCGCGTTGACGACAGCCAACCGCTGCGTCCCGGCGCCGAGCGGCATCACCAGCCGGCCATCCGGAGCGAGCTGGTCGACGAGCGCCCGCGGGGGGCTGACGGCCGCCGCCTCGACGAGAATACAGTCGTAGGGAGCGTACTCCGGGAGTCCGTTTGCCCCGTCGCGGCAATCGACCAAGACGCCACCGTAGCCAGCACTCGCGAGGTTCGAGCGTGCTTCGTAGACGACCCGCCGGGTAATGTCGATCGCTTGGACGGCTTCCTGGCCGACGAATTCCGCCAGCAACGCCGCGGTGTAGCCCACACCAGCACCTACGACGAGCGCCCGGTCGTCCGGGCGTGGGTCGAGTAACTCGAGCAGACGGGCGACCGTCCCCGGCGCCAGCACGCGCGTCCCGAGGTGTTCGAAGTCGCGGTCGGCGTAGGCCTCGCGGTCGGCCGGGACGAACTCCTCGCGTGGAACAGCCCGCATGGCCACTGAGAGGGCATCGCTCCGGATCCAGCCCTTGCTCTCGTGCTCCAGGCTGTCGACCATGTCGTCACGGAGGACCGCGGGGTCCATGTCGGGTGACTGCGTCGCCGATCGTAATGAATCCCGCGCCAGCGGGCGGTCACTGCAGTGGAACGAACCGGACAAACCCGTGTTCCTCGCGATCGAGCGCGCCGTCGGCCCGCCGGCGGGCGCGAATCAACCGCTGGCGGGCATCGCCGATCGGCGAGAGCACGATGCCGCCCGGTCGGACCTGCTCGACGACCGCATCGGGAAACGACGCAGCCGCACACGTCAGGTACGCCCGGTCGTAGGGGGCGTGTTCCGGCCAGCCCTGTTTCCCGTCACCGACCCGGATCGAGACATCCCCGTACCCGGTCTCGTCGAGCCGGGACTCGGCCTGTCGGGCGAGCCGGTCGTGGTATTCGACGGAGTAGACGTGACTCGCACCGACGATCTCGGCGGTCACGGCCGCGTGGTAGCCACAGCCGGTGCCGATTTCCAGCACGTCCAGCCCCTGGGTAAGGTCCAGCAGGTCGGTCATGATGGCGACCATGTGGGGGGCGCTGATGGTCTGGCCCTCGCCGATCGGCAACGGCGTGTCCGCGTAGGCCCGATCCCGTCGGTCCTCGGGCACGAACGCGTGCCGGGGGACGGCACGCATCGCCGATTCGGTCGCCGCGTCAAGCGACTCCCGCTCCACGAGGCGGTCGACCAGTGCGTCGCGCTGGTCGGCGTACTCGTCCATCTTACCACGCCGACCACGCGTCGGTCGACGTATCTCGCACGTAGACTCGCTTCGCGTCCTTGGCGAGGACGGCGTCACCGGGATGGTCGAGTCGCGAATGGTCGTATCCCGTGGCGTCGTCGCGCACGTGGATGCCCTCGACCGCGAACGAGTCACCCGAGAGCTCGTCAGTCTCCCCAACGACGAACTCGTAGTCGCCCGGCACCTGGACCGTCGTGCTCCGTGTGCCGTCTCTGGACCCGTCGGCCGGGTGGACAGTCAAATTGACTGTCACGTTGCCGACGGCTCGGCCCCAGATCGTCCGTACGTCCGTGACTGGCGCCGCCTCGGTCCGGCCCGCGTCGAGTTCCAGGCTGGTGATCCGGACCGTCAGGATCGCGTCCGGAGTCTCGAGCAGGAACTCCTCGCCCACGGCGAGGCGCTCGTCGCGTGGCACGTCGACCGTCTCCTGAAACGACTCGCCACCCTGCGATACGACGACTGATCGTTCGACCGATCGCTCCGCGGGGAGTGTCGTCTTGTGGACGTGGGTGCAGTCGCCGCAACGGACTGTCGCCTGGCCGCCCTCCGCGAGGACTTCGTGGACAGTCTCGCCCGCAGGTGTACAGGCGGGACAGGGGAGCGCGATCCGCGCGGCGGGTTCGGTCATGACAGCCCGTAGCGGACCACGGACCAAAAGCGCCGCGGGGCAGCGACGCGTTCAATCGGCGCGTGGAAGGTCGACCGGCACCCCGTCGGCCGTGACCGTCGGCTCGGTGAGGATCCCGTCAAGGTGGATCGGTGCGGACGTATCACCGCCGATGCCGTGGTCGTCACCAACCGCGAAGTGCACCGTCCCCCCAGCCTTCTCGTCCAGAAGGACGGAGCCGACCAGCGTTTCGACCGCGACGTTCGTGCCGATTCCCAGTTCGGCGAGATTGTATGCGGCCTCGCCGACCTCGTCGGCAGCCGCGTCGAGTTCGTCTCGGAGTGCGTCGTCGTCGACAGCCGTTACAGACCCGTCCGCGACGTCAATGGTGATCGGGTCCGCCAGACGGCCGTGGGGCATCATCGTCCCGTCGACGACGATGGTGCCGTCGGCGGTCGTCGGACTGACGAACACCTCGCCAGCCGGGAGGTTGGAAATCTCGCCGGCCTCGTGGACAATCCCCGTATCCAGCCGCCACGCTCGTTCGCCCGGCTCGAGGGTCACGTCGGTCCCGTGCGGGGACGTGACGCGAATCTCTGTCGCCCCCTCCACCTGCGCGAGGACGTCCTCGCAGGCCGTCCGAATCGCCTCGTAATCCGCGTCCAGGCCGGTCACGAAGACGTCTTCGGTGATGCCCGGCAAGGTGGCGACGCGGGCACCGGCGTCGCAGGCGGCGGTGCGGGCCTGTGTGTGCGTCAGACTCTTGGTCGTCGGGGCGAGGACGACGTCCGCGTCGGCCATGGCCGCGGCGACAGGGGCGGGTGGCTCCTCGCCGTGCTGGGTTCCGGGTGGAAACTGGAGGATGACCGCGTCGGGTGTCGTCTCCGCCGCGACGTCGTACAGCGCCTCGCCGATCGGCCGGCGCGTGTCGTCGGTAACCACGGCACACGATTCCGCGGCACTGAGACCCATACACTGGTGGACGGCCGTTTCGGCGGGTGGACGCAACGCGTTCTCGGACATGCCGAAGCCGAGTGGCCGGCCGGGATTAGGCTTTGCCCACCGGATGTGGTGCACCGACGGGTCGGGAATCGGTCAGGCGTTACCTGAGGTCGTGAAACTCGACCGACCCGGTCTCGGCATCGACGACGACGGCGGCTGGTGGCTCACCGTCGTCGTCGATGGATATCGCGATGCCGCCGGGATTGAGCCGGACGGCCCCGTCGCGCTCCTCGTGGACGCGTTGGTGGGTGTGACCGTGGACGACGTAATCGTACTGGCCACACGTGACGAGAGCGTCGACGATGTCCAGACTGGTGCCGTGATAGACCGCGAACGAGGCCCCACCGAGCTCGAGTTTACCCATCTCGCCGAGGTAGGTCCCGAAGTCCTCGATCACCGGTTCGAGAGCCCACTCGCCGTCGTTGTTGCCGCGGACGGCGTAGAAGTCGAAGTCGGCGTCGAA
>CAYLJD010000067.1:11610-13135 GCA_964383875.1 uncultured Halobacteriales archaeon | reverse complement strand
AACCAGCAGGCCCTTGGCCACCGGCGGGAGTACCAACGCTATGACCGGCGCGTGGGTCTCGCTATTTTCCGGCGGAAAGGATTCCTCCTACGCGCTGTACCTAGCGCTCGAGTGCGGCCTACCCGTCGACCGTCTGCTCACGGTGCATCCAGGTGCGGACTCGTACATGTTCCACGTGCCGGCGACGGAGCTCGCCTCGCTGGCCGCGGAGAGTATCGGCATCCCGATCGTCGACGTGGATCCGGGGGACTTGGGTGCAGAGACGGCCGTCGACGCGGCCGCCCAGGGCGACGTGGAGACCGAACATCTCGAGTCGGCCCTGGCCGATCTCAAGGGCGAATTCGACCTCCAGGGCCTCATCGTCGGCGCCGTCGAGAGCGAGTTTCAGGCCTCCCGAATCGAGGGGCTCGCGGCCGAACGCGGCCTCGACGTCTTCGCGCCGTTGTGGCACCGGGATCCCGAATCACTCGCAGAGGAGATGTTTACGGCCAACTTCGAGATACAGATCGTCCAGGTGGCTGCGGCGGGACTTGACGAATCATGGCTCGGCCGGAGCCTCGATGCGCGCGCCCTCGCCGATCTCGTCGAACTCAATGAGGAATATGGTGTCCACGTGCTCGGCGAGGGCGGTGAGTTCGAGACGCTCGTGACCGACGGGCCGCACATGGCCCGCGCGATCGAAATCGAATACGACACTCGCTGGGACGGCACGCGCGGGACGATCGAAATCCGCGACGCATGGCTCGGCAGTGAGTAGTACGGCTGTTTCCCGGTTGTTCAGGTGAGGTCGTGGTCGGTCGCCCACCTGGCGAGCGGTTCGAGCGCTTCCGCGAGTTCCTGACCCTCCGGCGTCAAGCCGTACTCCACACGTGGCGGGATCTCGTCGTAACGCTCCCGGTCCAACAGGCCCGCGTCCACGAGTTCATCCAGCCGGCTCGAGATTGTCGTCGAGCTGGCTGCCGGCAGGTGGTCCTCGATCTCGCCGAATCGCGCCGTCTGGTGGTTCGCCACCACGCAGATCACGTCGAGAGAGTACTTTCGCCCCAGCAAGCCGAACACCGCGCTGGCGGCGCACTGACACTTTCCGTCGACGATGCAGTCAAGTGTCTTCATGTCTATCTCCAGGAGTCGCAAAATAGGATGGACTTCACAGTAATATTACTTCGGATTGCAAAGTTAGATGGCAATGGCACCGAACAGACCGCACTCGGGTCGGACAGGCCCGAAGGTCGGCTTGAAGCCCGTCACGTTGCCGCCTGGGATCGCCCGCGGCCTGGCCGACATCTATGGCACCGACAATGTAGTCGACACGGCCACCGCCGACACCCTCGACCGCCAGCCGACGCCCGAGAATCTCTGGAGGGCAGCCGATGGCGACCGCGTTTTCGGGCCCTCCGGCGAGGGATCGCCACAGGCGTACGTCAGCGTCCTGGCTCCGCTCATCTAGCCGTCAATGACGATACCCCCGCACGGATCTGTGGGCGTCACAGCCCGAATCCGAGCCGATCCAGGTCGAAATTTGCCC
>CAYLJD010000067.1:8838-11510 GCA_964383875.1 uncultured Halobacteriales archaeon | reverse complement strand
CGGATCTGTGGGCGTCACAGCCCGAATCCGAGCCGATCCAGGTCGAAATTTGCCCTAACGGCTTCGACTCATCACCCCCTGACACAGTCGTCTCGATCGGTAACTCAAATCACTTCGACGGGGCGGATGCCATCACCCCGGCGAGTGTCTACCGACTGGTCTGAGGCTTCGTTCCCGCGTTCGCCGACGAGTCGGCCTACGACCCCCTGACCGCCGAGGTCGAGGCCACCACGACGAGCGTCACGCTCGAGCGAGGGTGTCTTCTGGCCCAGCTCGATCCACGACTGGAACGCGCCGGACAGTTCGTCGATGACTGGGTTGAGTGGGCGTTCGAGTCTTTCCAGCACGCCTGGTTCTTCATGGGCCGTTTCAACACGCCCTCACCGGCAGTTTCGCTGAGTGCCTCCCAAATGCGGCCTGCTGTCCATCGAGCGACGTTCCAGATCTGTGCGGCGGCGTCGCCGATCGGATTCAGGCCATCGCACACCGGTCGGTGGTTGTAGATCGAACCCACGGAGGTGCGCGTACCCTCGATCGCGAGACGGGAGTTCCGGTCTGGAAGCGTCAAAATCAGTGGGCGGTGGCGGTGGGTGAGTGGAATGGCCAGCCCCGCCATCGATCGATCATGCGGACCGAGCGGCCGCGATTGACGCGCGGTCTGCGGGCCGAGGTCCTCTTGCTGAATTGGGATCGTCAGCCGCCGTTAGAGATCTGCGTGTGGGCGCCGATCAGCGCCCCGGCGAGATCGAGGTTGGCGACGTGGGTCTCGCGGTCGATGATCGAGTCGTGGACCTCGCAGTCTTCGACGGTTGCCTGGGGGAAAACCAGAGATCCGTCGATGACCGAGTCCTCCACAGTCGCCTCGGCCATGACGTGAACGTTCTCCCCGAGATCCGAGTCGGTCACACTGGCGTCCGTCGCGACGATCGTCTCGCCGTCGAGCGCCCAGGCGACCGCCTCCAGGTAACTCTCGGGAGTCCCGATGTCGTACCAGGCCCCGTCGAACGTAAACGCGAAGACATCGCGGTGGTCCTGGAGCCACTCGATAAACCAGCCCGGTTCGTCGGGGTTGTTGCCCTTCTCAAGGTAGTCGGCGAATCGAACAGCGTCCGCGGGGAAGGCGTAACAGGCGATGGAGACCAGCGTCGATGGCGGGTCGTCGGGCTTCTCCTGGAAGTCCACGACGCGGTCACCCTCGATATCGACGAGGCCGTAGGACTTCGCGCGCTCGCGGGAGCCAACATCGTAGGCTGCCAGGGTCGGCGCGGCCCGGGCCTCGAAGTAGTCGAGGAACTCGCCGACGTCGAAACTGATGAGGTTGTCACCCGCGACCACGAGGAGGTCCTCATCCGCGATGCCCTCGCGGTCAACAAGTTGCGCGAGCGCGCCGACGACGCCCAACTTTTCGTCCTCGTCCGTAGTCTGTTCGACGCTGAGGCGTGGCTTTTCGTATCCCACGTCATCGATGTGCGCCCGGAAGTCCGCTGCGAACCGCTCGTTTGTGCTCACGAAGACGGCCTCGATCCGTTCGTCCGCCTCGAGTTCGGCGAGGATCCGGTCGATGACGGTCTCCTCACCGACGGGCAGCAACATCTTCGGCCGGTTGCGCGTCACCGGCCAGAGCCGCGTGGCGTACCCGCCTGCGAGGACGACCGCGTGCATACCGTTGCCCTGTCTACGGCGGGGTAAGGACTTTTCCATCCCGACGCGGGTTTCAAGTGTGATCGCGGGCCAACGGAGGTATGGCGGACACGAGCCGGACGACGCGGGAGCGCATCGCCGACCGCCTGCGTGAGACGACGCTCTCGGCGAGCGCGCTGGCCGCGGAGTTCGAGATCGAGACAGGCACCGCGATCTCACACGTGCGCCACGTGGCCCGGAGCCTCGAGGCGACCGACGAGCAGTTGCTGGTCGCGCCACCCCGGTGCGAGGACTGTGACTTTGAGGGCTTCGACGATCCTGCGAACCGTCCGAGCCGGTGCCCCGAGTGCAAGAGTGAAGCCATCGCGGAGCCGACCTTTACGATCCAGTGAGTGAGCTACTGGTCGATGGCGACCACGGGTACGCCGGCGAACTGATCGCTTAGAGGGCGTTCCTCGGGTAATTCAGGTGACGGTCGCCGGACGAGACGAGGCCCGCATCGAATCGGTAGCCGGCCGACTGGGCTGCGAGGACTGCGTGTTCGACCTCGACCAGCCACGCATCGCCAAGCAGGTGACCGGCGAGCACGTCCTCGTGGTGAACTGCGCCGGCCGTCGTCGGGACCGCCGACCCGCCGGTCAAGGCCTGTCTCGCAGCGGGCAGGCACGACCTGGACAGCACGGACGAGATCGACGTCTTCGAGGCCTTCCACGACCGCGACCCGCAACCGCAAACGTGGCGTGTGCCTGGTTCCCGTCGGGTTCGACGTGGTGCTGAGGGACTGTCTGGCGGCCCACCTCGCCGACCGGGCGGCGGAGGCCGTCGATCTTGAACTCGCCTTCGAGACGAATGGGTCGACCTCGGCATGGACTCGCCCGGCCGCGTTAGGGCCTGCCGGCAGGTGGTCGGATTCGCCGGCACCGCGAGATCGAGCGGGCGCGCTCGTCCCCCGAACCCACGAGGTCGAGTTCGGCAATGTCCCCGTGGACCGTCGGCCGATCCCCTGGGGCGACGTGTCCACCGCGTACCCA
>CAYLJD010000067.1:0-8738 GCA_964383875.1 uncultured Halobacteriales archaeon | reverse complement strand
TGTCCCCGTGGACCGTCGGCCGATCCCCTGGGGCGACGTGTCCACCGCGTACCCACGACCGTGACCTCCGCGCGAACGGGCCATCCCTTTGGTGCACTCACGCACGACCCACTCCTTCGTGTCGCGCGGTCTCCCGCGCCCCTGCTCCGCGTCGACACCGGACGAGAAGCTATTCCCCGACTCGCGACCGTCGAGTACAGAGGGTGGGCTTCCACACGCCAGCGGGCCTGTTCGACTTCGTACTCGACGTCGAGGGTGTCCGTCGCGAGGTCGTTCAGTAGTAGTGCTCCTCGACCAGTGTGTCGTATCGGCGTCGGAGTAGTTGGGTGATCGGCCCGCTGCCAATCTCGAGTCCGTCGACGGTCTCGACTGGCCGGAGCTCCCATGTGGAATTGGTGAGAAAGGCCTCGTCGGCGCCCCGGAGAGTATCGAGTTCGACAGACCGGGTCTCGACGGGGAAGTCCTCGTCGCTGGCCAGGTCGAGTACGAGATTCCGAGTGATGCCGGGCAGGAGGTCCGCGTCGGCGGGTGGGGTCACCAGGGTGCCTTCCTCGACGAGGAAGACGTTCGATGTCGCACCTTCGAGCACGTGGCCCGTCTTGCTCCGGAGGATCGCCTCGTCGGCGGCGAAGTCGTCGGTCGCCGCCCGGCGTAGTTCTAGCCGGGCAAGGACGCCGTTGAGGTAGTTGAGCGTCTTTGCATCGGCCGGAATGGCGTCGTCTGAAATCCGCCGCGTCCGGACCGTCTGGAGTGTCGCGGGCCCGTCCCAGACTGGCTGGCCCTCGAGGCCGCCGCGCGGTAATGGACGGGCGACCACCACGACTGTGGGGTCAGGTTCTACTGCCGGTGTCAGCTTGCCATGGTCCGGGCCCCGGGTAACCGTCAAGCGGACGTAAGCGTCAGCGAGATCGTTCGCCTCGAGCGTCGCCCGCACCCGGTCGTGGAGGTTTCCCTGGTCCGGGATGGCCGAAGCGAATCCGAGCGTCTCGCAACCCGACGAGAGCCGGTCAGCGTGATCGTCCCAGGCGAAGACGGCCCCGCCGTAGGCCCGCATCGTCTCGAAGACACCGTCGCCGTACCGGAAACCCCGATCGTGAACACTGACTGTAGCCTCCTCCCGCGGGACGAGGTCGCCATCGACATGGACGATCATGGATAGGCAGTCAAGAAGTTCGACAGCAGCCGTGTGCCCGTCGGAGTGAGGATGCTCTCGGGGTGGAACTGGACGCCGACATGTGGCCGGTCCCGGTGGCGAACGCCCATCACCACGCCGGAGTCAGCCTCGGTCCAGGCCGTCCGATCGAGCGAATCGGGGAGAGTCGTACTCTCGACGGCAAGCGAGTGATATCGGCCGGCGTCGAATCGCTCAGGGAGGTCGTCGAACACACCCCGGCCGTCGTGGATGATCGTCGAGGGCTTGCCGTGGACCACCGCTGGGGCGGAGCCCACTCTGGCGTCGTTAGCCGCACAGAGCGCCTGGTGGCCCAGACACACACCGAGCGTCGGGTAGTCCCGCTCGGCGAACAGCGCCACGGAGACCCCGGCGTCGACGGGTCTGCCCGGACCTGGGGAGACGACGACCGCATCCGGGTCGAGAACGTCCACGCCGCCGAGATCGATCGCGTCGTTGCGTCGGACGATCACCTCGCCGGTCCCCGGCGACGCCGGGCCGTCGGGACTCGTGACAAGCTCGCCCAGCGCCTGGACGAGGTTGTAGGCGAACGAGTCGTAGTTGTCGACGACCAACACCCGCATGTTCCGGGCCATGGGTGCCTGTTCGGCTAATAGTTGCTGGTCCACCGGTTCAGGAGTGCCCGAACGTGTACCCGTACAGACCGACTGCAGCGTCAATAAAAAAGCCCAGACGCCGATTTGGCACACGGGGCGGGGTTGGACGAATGTTTGCTTATTTTGTTCAATCCATATTAGGACAGCACTTATAACCGAATATAATTGAAGTATAGATGTCATGCGACCGAAACCCGAAACGGAAATCGGGCCAATGTACGAATGCTTCGGCTGCGGCAAGCGAACGGAAGACGCCGACACGCGGGTCTGTACCCGGTGTGGCTCGTCAATGCGCAACATCGGCGCCGCCCGGGACCTCTAGCTACGGAGTTCGAGTGCCGCACGGTCGCCGAGCGCCTCGTCGACTGCCGCCACCAGCGCGCGGGCCTTGTCGAGGGTCTCCGCGTACTCCCGCTCCGGGACTGAATCGTGGACGATTCCTGCCCCGACACGTAGAGTGTAGGCGTCGCCGTGGCGGACGAGCGTCCGGATCACGATGTTGAGCGTGGCTCGGTCGTCGAATCCGAATATCCCGATACTGCCGGTGTACGGGCCCCGCCGCGTCGGCTCCACCTCATCGATGATCTCCATCGTGCGCGGTTTGGGTGCGCCGGTGATGGTTCCACCAGGGAAGACGGCCGCGATGGCCTCTGCAAGGTCACAGTCTGGGCGGAGCCGGCCCTCCACTTGGGAGACGAGATGCATGACTTCGGCGTAGCGGTCGACACGGCGGTACTCGCTGACCTCCACGGACCCGTAAGTACAGACTTTCCCGAGATCGTTCCGCTCCAGGTCCACCAGCATCGCGTGTTCGGCCCGCTCCTTCTCGTCGGCCAAGAGGTCGCGTTCGAGGCGGGCATCCTCGATTTCGTCGGCGCCGCGCGGTCGGGTCCCCGCGATGGGTTCGGTCCGGAGGCGGTCGCCAACCCGTTCGAGCAGCAGTTCCGGACTTGCGGACACGAGGTCCAGGCCATCGAATTCGAGCAAGGCCGAGTACGGGGCGGGGTTCACTTCGCGCAACGCGTCGAAGACGGCGACGGGATGGACCGTCGCGGGCGCCCGGAGACGCTGTGAGACGTTCGCCTGGAACGTCTCGCCCGCTCGAACGTGGCGCTTGACAGTCTCGACGCGGTCCTCGAACGCCCCCCGGGAACACTCGCTCTCGAAAGCAGCCGACGGCCCCGCAAGCGGCGGCTGACCGTGGTTGGGGTCGCCCGACTCGATCTTCGTCGCGAGTTCGATTGCACGGCCGAGCCCAGCGTCGTACGCCTCGTCGAGCGTCTCGTGGTCCCCCACTACCGGACAGGCAGTGATCCGGAGTGTGGTCGATCCCTCGTGGGGTTCTTCCCAGGCAGTGAACCGGTCGTAGACCGCGAGCTGTAGGCGTGGGAGGGCCCGGTCGCGGTCGGCGGAATCCGGTATCGATTCGATCTCCCTGGCGACGTCGTAAGAGAGCCAACCGACGGCGCCACAGGGATACGGAATGTCACAGTTCCCCCGGGCGAGCGATTCCTCGTCGAGTCGGTTCGCGAGTCGTGCCAGCGTCCCGCCCTCGTCGGGCCGTACCACGAGTTCGTCGACCGGATCGACGCCGAAATAGCCCCACCCCGGCTGGCCGCCTGTGGTCTCCAGGTACACACCACCCGGCCCGGTTCGGGCCCGCCTGTAGGCATCGAAGGGATCCTCAACCGTCAGCCGGACTTCGACTGGGATCCGGACGGCGGTCCCAGCCGACGTGGCCGTCGCTATGAAGTCGGCTCGCTCGGTCTCGACGATCGCATTCATCTTTCTATCGATTGGCGGCGAGCGGCTAACCGGGTTTCGGTCAGTTGTCTCTCGCCTGCTCGAGCCAGTCCTGGGCCCGGGATTCGGTGGCTTGGGCCGCCTCGACGACAGTCGCGATATCGCTGTCGGCCAGGTCGGCGACCGTCTCGATCCCCGCGGCCTCGAGGCGCTCGGCATAGGTCGGGCCGATGCCAGTGATCTCCTCCACCGGGGGCGACGCTTCCTCCGTCCCGGCCGCGGCGGACGCGGCTGCGTCACCTTCGTCGGATCCCTCCTCGGACTCGTCCTCGTCGGTGGCCGACGCCGCCGGCTCCTCCTCGACGCTTGTTTTGACTGCGCGTTCGGACTCCGGTGACGGCTCGTGCTCGACGGTCACGTCCGGTTCCGTCCGTCGCCGGGTGCGACCGCTACTATCCATCCCCAAGGCGGACTTGAGCTTCTGGAGAATTCCCATGGACCGGTGTTCGTCTGGGGCCTACTAAAACGAACCGACAAATCAGAGCCGGTCGCGGAGGGCCCGGTTCATCGCGTCGACGGGGGCCGCCTCGCCCGTCCACCGTTCGAACGCCTCGACACCTTGGAACAGCAACATCCAGCCGCCGTCGATGGGTGTCGCGCCGGCCTCGGCGGCGTCCCGGAGCAGCCGGGTTTCGAGGGGTGCGTAGACCGCGTCGAGCACCGCCAACCCTTCGTGGAGTGCCGCCGCGGGGACCGGCGACTCGTCTTCCTCCATGCCGACGCTCGTTGCGTTGACGAGGTGGGTGGCGTCCGCCAGGAGTGTCTCGAGCGCTTCGAGACCGTGACCGGTAGCCTCGCCACCACCCGCGTCGATCGCGGCCGCCAGCTCTCGGGCCTTCGACTCGGTCCGATTGGCGACATCGACAGCGAGCCCGGCGTCGGCGAGCGCAACCGCTGCGGCTCGGCCGGCGCCCCCGGCGCCGACGACGACGGCGCGTCCATCGAGAGGGACGTCGTGGTGCTCGAAAGCCCGCGTAACGCCCGCCGCGTCGGTGTTGTAGCCCGTCGGCGGTATCGTCGCGAAGTCGACTGTGTTGACGGCGCCGATCCGCGACGCGAGCGGCGCCGTATCGACGGCCTCGAGAACGGTCTGTTTGAACGGAATCGTCACGTTGAGGCCGCGGATCCCGAGTGTTTCGGCGGCCCGTACCGCAGACGCACCGGCGTCCGTCGCCGGTTCGAATGTGACGTAGCGGGCGTCCATGTCGAGCGCCGAGTAAGCGGCCTCGTGCATCGGCGGAGACACTGAGTGCCCCACCGGATTGCCGAGCAGGCCGTAGACGTCCATGGACGGTCCTGGCGGCGGGGGCCCATAACGGCCACGCCATGGCAAGTCACAAGACATTATTTGCACGGCGTGAAGGTTCCGCCGTGACGCGTCGCTGGGTGCGCCATCCGTTGTTCCCCGTCGCCGTCGCGGTGCTGCTCACGGTGCCGTGGGTGACCGTCTGGGGGACCGGCGTCTACCGAGGCATGACCGACGTCGGCCGGGTACTGGTCAGCGGCGTCGCCGTTCTCGGGGCGTCCTTCCTACTGGCCTGGGCCGCCGAGACCGCCGAGAAGGACGTCCCGCGATCGTTCGCCATCGCGGTGTTGGCGGTCCTCGCAGTCGCGCCCGAATACGCCGTCGACGCCCTCTACGCCTGGGGGGCAGGCAGCCGGGGGGCAACGGCCCAGGCCTGCGCCGATCTCGCGCCGGAACTCGTCGAACGCGTGGCCACCATGCCCCGGAGCGAGATCGACACCGCCGTCGAGCAGCTTGCGCTGGGATGTCACGAGGGCAATCTCGCCGTCGCCAACATGACCGGGGCGAACCGGATTCTCATCGGCCTCGGCTGGGCCGGAATCGCCATGTTCACCGTCTTCTACGCCCAGCGATCCGAAGACCCGGCGGTCGAGTCACGCGCGGGTTTCCTGGCGGACCGAGTCCACCTGGATCGCGGCATAGCCACGGAGATCACCTTCCTTTTCCTTGCAACCGCATGGGCATTCCTGGTACCGCTCAACGGTGGAATCGACGTGATCGACATGGCCGTGCTGGTTGGGCTGTACCTGGTGTACATCGGCGTGATCATCAGCGGCGACATCGACCACGGAACCGAACATGTCGGTGTCCCCGCCTACTTCCAGTCGTTCAGTCGGTCGGTCCGGGTACCGATCGTGCTGGTACTTTTCGCCTACTCGGGTTTTCTCATTCTCACGGCCGTCGAGCCGTTCGCCCACGGGCTCGAATCCATCGGTGTCGCTATCGGCGTCCCAGCCTTCTTCATGATCCAGTGGATCGCGCCGTTGGCGAGCGAGTCGCCCGAACTCATCGTCGTCGCCGTCCTCGTGTACAAGGCCCGTTCAACGGCGGGCTTCAACGCGCTCATCTCCTCGAAACTTAACCAGTGGACGCTCCTCATCGGGACGCTCGTTATCGTCTACTCGCTCGCCCTCGGCCAGTACGGCACGCTCCCCTTCGATATGGAACAGACGGGGGAGATCTGGATCACGGCCGCGCAGTCATACTTCGCGCTGGCCGTCCTGGTGAACTTCAACATCTCCCTCCGGGAGGCCGTAGCCCTGTTCGTACTGTTTATCTCGCAGGTCGGCCTCGAGTTCCTCTTCCTGAAGGTCTGGGCGCCGTTTCCCGAGCCCAAGCTCGCACTCCTGCTCGTGTTCACGGCGATCTATCTCGTCGCCGGCACCGTACTGTTCGTCCGGCGCCGGGCTGCATTACGCCAACTCGCCCACTACACTGCCAACGCGGTTCGGCTCGCGTTCGGCCATGAACCGACTGAGCCGGTCAAGGAGAACTAAATGCTCGGCGTCGTCGTCTCCCGTGCCGACGAGGCCTCGGTTGCCATCGGCTCCAAGCTCCGTGAAATCGTCGACCCTGACTCCGTCGACGTTGCCAATGCCGCGGCCGGCTGGCGGGCCGACGGACTCGCGATCCGCGCTTTCGAGGAGCGGCACCTCGATCTGGTCCGCCCGGCTGAGGCTTTCCCCGACGTGGACGTCCTCGTGTTCGCGTCCAAGCACGCTGGAGAGAGCGGGAAGTTGCTGACGGCCCACCACACGGGCAACTTCGGCCCCGCCGACCACGGCGGCAAGCCGAACGCTCTGGCCCGCGCAGCGCCGAATACCCACGCTGCGGTCGTCGACGCCCTCGAGACCCACGCCCCTGGAGACTACGATGTTGGCATCGAGTGCACCCACCACGGCCCGACCGACGTCGGCGCGCCGTCGCTGTTCGTCGAAGTCGGGAGCGGACCCGACCAGTGGGCCGACGAGCGGGCCGCACTGGCCGTTGGGAGGGCGATCAACTCGCTTCGGGGCGAACCCCCGGATCGGGCGCGAGAGGGGCAGACCGGCGTCCGCCGGCAGCTCGTCGGGTTCGGTGGCGGCCACTACGCGCCGCGGTTCGAGCGGATCGTCCGCGAGACGGACTGGGCTGTCGGCCACGTGGCCGCCGACTGGGGGCTCGAGGCTCTCGGCGAGCCGACGAGGCCCAGGGCCCGGCAGGTGATCGCCGACTGCTTCACTGAGAGCGAGGCGAACGTTGCGCTGGTCGCCGGCGAACGCCCCGATCTCCGTGCCGTGCTCGAGGACCTCGGCCACAGGGTTGTAGGCGAGACCTGGGTGCGCCAAACCGACGGCGTCCCGCTGCCGCTGGTCTTCAGCCTCGAGGAACGACTCGGTCGGGTTGACGAGGGTGTCCGATTCGGCGCCAGAGCCCCTGAACGGCCCGAATCCGTCGTGGTCTCGTCGCTGCCGGCAGAGCTACTGGAGACCGCCTGCGGCACCGATCTCGACAGAACCAGAATTGCGATCGCAGGAAACACCGTGGCCTTCACCACAACTGACGGCGGATCGCGTCCCACCGAGCGGGTCGCACTCGTCGACGAGGGAGACCGTCGGGACATCGTCGACGACCTCGCGGACGTGCTCCGCGGACGGTTCGACGAGGTCGAGCGAGTGGATGGCGAGATCGTGGCTCGTGAAACCGCGTTCGATCCTGAACTCGCCGCGACGCTGGGCGTTCCGGAGGGGCCGAAGTTCGGCAAGCTTGCCAATGGCGAGACGGTCGAGGTCGACGGTCGCGAAGTCCCGCCGTCGGCTGTCCGGGCGGAGCGCCAACGGCGTTTCACCGTTCGATAATCCGGCCAGAGACCGACTACATTTTTATAAAAATATGGGGCCCCTACCGGACCCGTCCAGGTGAAATCGAGGTTCCGAACAGCGCATCGTGGCACCGCCACCGTATTTTTGAGCCGGTAATGGTGTCTGACGGGTGGCTGACGCGGGGGAAAACTAATAAAGGTTGCCTCGCAATGGTTCTTTAAATATGGATTCCATTATCGACGACGCCATTGAGGAGGCCGAGGAGGAGCGGGAGGACCCGGAAACGGCGGCCGAGGACGACGTCGAGACGGCGACACCCGACTCTGACAATCCCTCCACCTCGGGGCAGATGAGCGACGAGGAACTCGCTGCAGTCGTCGAGGATCTCGAGACGAAAATCACCGTCATGGGGTGTGGCGGGGCCGGCGGCAACACCGTGACCCGGATGATGGAGGAGGGCATCCACGGCGCGAAACTCGCCGCCGCTAACACAGACGCACAGCACCTCGCCGACGAGGTGAGAGCCGACACGAAAATCCTGATCGGGAAGAAACGCACCGGCGGGCGTGGCGCCGGCTCGGTTCCGAAGATCGGTGAAGAGGCAGCCCAGGAAAACATCGAGGATATCCAGCAGGCCATCGACGGCTCCGACATGGTGTTCGTCACCGCCGGTCTCGGCGGTGGAACCGGGACGGGCGCGGCGCCAGTCGTCGCCCAGGCCGCCCAGGAGGCCGGCGCGCTTACGATTTCGATCGTCACCATCCCATTCACCGCAGAGGGCGAGCGCCGGCGGGCCAACGCCGACGCCGGCCTCGAGCGCCTCCGGGCCGTCTCCGACACCGTCATCGTCGTGCCGAACGACCGACTGCTCGATTACGCGCCGTCGATGCCCCTCCAGGACGCCTTCAAGATCTGCGACCGTGTGCTCATGCGCTCGGTCAAGGGCATGACCGAACTGATCACCAAACCCGGCCTCGTCAACGTGGACTTCGCCGACGTCCGCACGATCATGGAGAACGGCGGCGTCGCGATGATCGGTC
>CAYLJD010000066.1:0-13181 GCA_964383875.1 uncultured Halobacteriales archaeon | reverse complement strand
CAGCGTCGGGCGTCGTCTTGGCCATGATGATCGCCACGTCGGCGACCGTCCCGTTGGTGATCCACATCTTGTTCCCGTTGATAACCCACTCGTCGCCGTCCTTCTCCGCCCGCGTCTCGATACCGGCTACGTTCGAGCCGTGAGCCGGTTCGGAGATGGCGGATGCCGAGGCACTTTCGCCGCTGGCGATCCGGGGGAGCCACTCCTCTTTCATCCACTCGTCGCCGAACTCGACCAGCATCGTCGAGCCGAAGGAGGCGCTCCCGACCGCGGAGCCAATGCCGGGGTCGGCCCGCCAGAGCTCCTCGGTGACGATCACCGTGCCGAGCATGTCCATCCCCGCACCGCCGTATTCGGTTGGTATTCCCGCACCGACGAAATCGTATTCGGCCGCTTTCCGCCGGATGTCCTCGGGGTACTCCCGGGTCTCGTCGTGCTCCGCCGCAACCGGCTCGATCTCGTTTTCGCCGAATTCGCGAACCGACTGCCGGATCGCTCTGTGTTCGTCCGAGAGAGTGAATGCCATGGGTAATCCTGGCCGCCTGGTACCAAAGTAGTGTCGCATGGGGAGGGGCGCCAATGGGCGCTGGCGCTCGCCAGCACTCGTTTCCCGGCCTCAGGACCACAATCTCTATGGCCCCATTTCCGGACTAGGAACTATGCTGGACTTCGTCCAACTCGAGGCGGACCTCGACGAAGAGGAGCGGCTGATCCGCGATACCGCCCGCGACTTCGTCGAGGACCAAGTGCGACCCGATATCGGCGACCATTATCGGGCGGGGACCTTTCCGACCGAGATCATCCCCGAGATGGGCGATCTCGGCTTTTATGCCCCGAACTTGGAGGGTTACGGATCGCCGAACGTCTCGGAGACCGCCTACGGCCTCCTGATGCAGGAACTCGAAGCCTGCGACTCTGGACTCCGATCGATGGCCTCGGTCCAGGGCGCGCTCGTGATGTACCCAATCCACACCTACGGGACCGACGCGCAGCGAGAAGAGTGGCTCCCGCGGCTCCGTGACGGGGAGGCAGTCGGGTGTTTCGGCCTCACCGAACCCGATCATGGTTCGAATCCCACGGGCATGGAGACTCGTGCCGACCGCGACGGTGACGGCTACGTGCTCAATGGATCGAAAACCTGGATCACCAACTCCCCCATCGCCGACGTCGCCGTCGTCTGGGCGAGGGACCGCTCCGACGACGACAACCCGGTCCGGGGCTTTCTCGTCGAGACCGACCGAGACGGCGTGTCGACGAACGAGATCGGGGAGAAGCTCTCGCTCCGGGCCTCGATCACCGGCGACATCGGCTTGGACGACGTCCACGTCCCAGCCGAGAACGTCCTCGAGGTGACCGGCATGAAGGGGCCGCTCTCCTGTCTCACGCAAGCGCGGTACGGCATCGCGTGGGGCGCTGTGGGAGCGGCCCGGGACTGTTTCGAAACCGCTCGGCAGTACGCACTGGATCGCGACCAGTTTGGCGGCCCGATTGCCCGGTTCCAACTCCAACAGGCCAAACTCGCCGAGATGGCCTCCCAGATCACTCTCGCGCAGTTGCTCGCCTATCGCGTCGCCGAGCTCAAAGAGCGTGGGGATTTGCGCCCGGAACACATCTCGATGGCCAAGCGAAACAACGTTCGGATGGCCCGCGATCAGGCACGGATCGCGCGGGAGATGCTTGGCGGGAACGGGATCACGACCGACTACTCCCCCATGCGACACATGGCCAACATGGAAACGGTGTACACGTACGAGGGGACCCACGACATCCATACGTTGATCCTCGGCAACGACTTGACCGGCATCGCCGCGTTCCAGTAGGTCGGTCCAATGGCAGGTTCAGTCCGGAACATCCGGATGGTGGCGTGGACTCCCCCTAGGAACCAATGTGGATCAACGGGTCGTCGACTCGATCGGCCGATATCACCGGGTGAGCGCTCATGACCAAGTTCCTGCAGAGTGGGCGGCGGCGAGATATCTGTGCCATCCTGGCGAACGAGCCCCGGCAGGCACAGGCCCTCAAAACCCGTCTGGCCGAGCACTACGACGAGCGGATCGACCCCGCCTCGTTCTATGGGGCGATGGATGCACTCGTGGAGTCGGGTTTCGTCGAGACACGAAGCGAAGGCATCCACGACGTCTACGCGCTCACGGCGGCCGGCGAGTCCCGTCTCCGCGAGCACCACGCCTGGCTGACAGCGCAGCTACAGGATGCGGAAATTCCCGACTAGCGATTGTCCCACTCGCGTCGAGGCGAGTCGGCCGCGCGGGCCTCCTGCTGGGCGTTTGAGAGTTGTCTGAGGCGGCGTTCGGCGGTGTACCGCCCGTTGTAGGCGGGGTCTAAATACACCTCCCCGGAGCCCTCAATGCGCTCGTCCGGCTCCTCGAGATCCCAGAACTGCTGCCAGCGCGAACGCATGGATCTGAGGAGGTGTCCAAGCACGTGTTTACGTACCACCATGTGAAATAAATAGTTTACTTTATCCCCAATTTCAACATATACAGAATCTTTTTCCAGGTATTACTGTTCGATCGTATTTTTACTCTCCCATCCGGTCGGCGATCGTGTTGCGGAGGATTTCGCTGGTCCCTTCGTAGATCTCGTTGAGTTTGGCGTCGCGGTAGTACCGCTCGACGGGGAAGTCCTTGACGTACCCGTAGCCGCCGTGGATCTGGATCCCCTCGTTGGCGACCTCCCGGGAGATCTCCGAGGCGTACAGTTTTGCCTGGGCAGCCGCCTTGACGTACGGTTCGCCGCGGATTTTCCGGTCGGCAGCCCGGTGCATGAGCAGCCGAGCCGCAGCCACCTTCGTGTCCATGTCGGCCAGCTTGTGCTGGATGGCCTGGAACTCCGATATCGCCTGCCCGAACTGTTCGCGCTCGGTCGCGTACGCGTGGGCGGCATCCAGCGCGGCTTGCGCGATGCCCACCCCGCGGGCGGCGATGGTGATTCGCCCGCCGTTGAGTGTCGACAGGGCCTGGCGCAAACCATCGCCCTCCTCGCCGAGACGGCGCTCGGCCGGGAGTCGCATGTCTTCGAAGCGAAGCTCGGCCGTCGGACACCCCTTGTCGCCCAACTTGTGCTCGACCCCTTCCACGTGAAAGCCCTCGTCCTCGTCGGGACGCACGACGAACGAGGAGATCCCCCGACCGCCCGCGTCGGGGTCAGTCTTTGCGTACAGCACGACCGTGTCCGCGATCGACCCGTTGGATATCCAGACCTTGCCGCCATTGACGACGTACTCGTCACCGGCACGGTCGGCAGTCGTCTCCATGGCGGGCACGTCGCTGCCGGCACCCGGCTCCGACAGGGCGAACGCACCGATCTCGTCGCCGTTGGCGAGCGGGGCCAGGAACGTCTCTTTCTGCGCCTCGGTCCCAAACTCGTAGATCGAATTGCACGCGAGCGAGATGTGAGCAGCGACGATGGTCCCGAGACCGCCGCTTCCCCGTGACACCTCCTCAAGTGCGGTCACGTAACTGTGGTAGTCCAGCCCGGCACCGCCGTACTGCTCCGGGATCGGCATGCCCATCAGATCGAGCGAAGCCATCTGGTCGATGAGGTCCCAAGGCACCTCGTCGGTTTCGTCGATCTCGGCGGCGCGCGGAACGACCTCACTGTCGACGAATTCCCCCACCGTCTCGGCGATCTGGCGGTGCTCCGGATTCCGGCTGAAATCCATAGCAGTCCGTTCGATCGGCCGCGAAATAACCCTTGGCCTGGTGGGCGTCAAAAGACCTTTTAGGTGGCTGACCGCACGCTCAGTTAGCAATGCGCCCAATCGACAACACCCCACTCGCCAGGGAGGGAAAAGTGCTCATTCTGGCCTACGACCACGGCCTGGAGCACGGGCCGGTCGACTTCGAGGCGGTCCCCGAAAGCGCAAATCCCGAACGCGTCTTCGAGGTCGCGACGCATCCAGCGGTGACGACCATCGCCGTCCAGAAGGGCGTCGCCGAGGCGTATTATCCGTCCTACGAGGATTCGGTGAACCTGCTGGCGAAGCTCAACGGGACGTCGAACCTCTGGATGGGCGAGCCCGATTCAGCGGTCAACTGGTCGGTGGACTACGCGGCCGAGCTCGGCGCCGACGCCGTCGGGTTCACGCTGTATGGCGGGTCGAATAACGAAATCGAGATGGCCGAGGAGTTCCGCGACGCCCACGAGGATGCCCGCAAGCACGACCTCCCCGTCGTGATGTGGTCGTATCCACGTGGTCAGGGACTGAAAAACGACACCAAGCCCGGGACGATCGCCTACGCGGCCCGGCAGGCACTCGAACTCGGTGCTGACGTGGCCAAGGTCAAGTACCCGGGATCGAAAGCCGCGATGGAACGGGCGGTCCGCATGGCCGGCCCTACAAAAGTCGTCATGTCCGGCGGCTCGAAGACCAGCGACCGGGACTTCCTGGAGAGCGTCGAAGCGGTCATTCAGGCCGGGGGTGCCGGCTTGGCCGTCGGGCGGAACATCTTCCAGCGCGAGAACCCGACGCGCATCCTGGACGCCCTCGAGCAGGTGATCTACGAAGAGGCGTCTGTGGACGCCGCCCTTGGAGCGGCCGAGGCGTAACCGCGTACTGATGTCCGACACGATCGATTCGATCTTCGAGACAGTCGCCGAAACGGCGGCAGACGTCCGGGGTGCGCTCGCGGACCGACGCGAGTACGCAGACGTCGAGAATCCCACCGGTGACCAGCAACTCGCCGCCGACGTCTATGCGGACCGCTTGCTCGAAGAGCGGCTGCTCCCAATCGATGACGTTGGTGCGTATGCCAGCGAGGAGCGCGAGACGATCAGCACACCAGAGTCCTCAGCAGGGGGATCACTGTCGATCGCGTGCGACCCTCTCGATGGGTCGTCGAACCTGCAGTCCAACAACGGGATGGGGACGATCGTGGGTGTGTACGACGAGTCCCTGCCAGCGCCCGGCGAGGCGCTGGTCGCCGCCGGATACGTCCTCTATGGTCCGATCACCACGATGGTCACCGCCGTCGACGGAACCGTCACCGAATACCTCCTCGACGACGGGGAGCAACAGGACCTGACGGCAGACGTTCGACTCCCCGATGAGCCGACTGTCTACG
This sequence comes from uncultured Halobacteriales archaeon, assembly GCA_964383875.1. GTDB lineage: Archaea > Halobacteriota > Halobacteria > Halobacteriales > Haloarculaceae > CAYLJD01. The sequence goes on along the minus strand of CAYLJD010000066.1, from coordinate 8,097 downwards.
GTTTCGGTGGCCGGATCCCGGACTGGACCGACCCGTTTCGCGCGTACGTCGACGAGATCGAAGCCGACCGCCTCAAACTCAGATACGGTGGCGCGATGGTGGCCGACGTCAACCAGGTCCTCACGTACGGCGGGATCTTCGGGTATCCCATGCTCGTGGATCGGCCCGAAGGGAAACTCCGCCTCCTGTTCGAAGGACACCCGATCGCCCACGTGATCGAAACAGCGGGTGGTGCCACGTCCGACGGCGAACGCGCACTGCTGGAGCGGACGCCGGAGCACCTTCACGAGCGATCGCCGGTCTTCGTCGGGAACCGGTCCCTGATCGACCGGCTCGAGGAGCATCTTAACTAGCACGCGAACGCAGTGTTGACGGCACTCGCCAGTTTTGAGGAGTGTGGATCGCTTGCCGTGACGCACCCCTCTCGAGTCGGGTGCGGTCGAATCGCCGTCCACCACGGACCGTGAACCGTTTAGGGGGTGGCCCGACATTGTTCGGCCATGGAACTCCACGTGGGAGCGGACGTGAGTCAGGAGCAGGCGGCCGCAATCGCGCGGGCGGTGGCGGAATACGTCGGCGAGTCGGTCGAGGTGACAATCGGAGACGGGACCGACGAGACGGTGTCGGCAACACCCCCGGACTCGGAGAGCGCTCAGCGGGCGGCCGGGGCACCGTCGGCGAACGGGCCGACCGAGCGCGAACAGAAGCTGCGCGAGGAGATTGCCGATATCGAACAAGGCGGCCCGCAGAAGTACAAAGACCGCCTCCCCGATCAAGGGAAGTACTTCGTTCGCGACCGGCTCGAACTCTGGTTCGGCGAGGAGGGGCTGCGGTTCGAAGACGGCCGATTCGCCAGTTTCGACAGCGACGATCAGCTCCCCGCCGATGGCCTGCTCACTGGTGCCGCGGAGTTCGAAGGACGGGACGTGCACGTGATGGCCAACGACTACACGGTCAAGGCCGGGAGTATGGCCGAGCACGGCGTCGAGAAGTTCCTCAGGATGCAACAGCGGGCGATGAAGACTGGCCGACCGATCCTGTATCTGATGGATTCGTCCGGTGGGCGGATCGACCAACAGACCGGCTTCTTCGCCCACCGGGAGGGGATCGGGAAGTACTACTACAACCACTCCAGACTCTCGGGCCTCGTTCCCCAGATCTGTGTCCTCTATGGCCCGTGTATCGCCGGGGCAGCCTACACCCCCGTATTCACCGATTTTACGGTGATGGTCGAAGGGATGAGCGCGATGGCCATCGCCAGTCCCCGGATGGTCGAAATGGCCACTGGGGAGGAGATCGATCTCCAGGAACTCGGCGGGCCGGCCGTCCACGCCCGAGAATCCGGGAGCGCGGACCTCGTGGCCCGCGACGAGGAACACGCACGGGCGCTCGTCGCGGCGCTCATCGGCTACTTGCCGGACAACTGCGACGAGCAACCCCCGCAGCGAGACGGACGGGCGCCGGCCCACGATCCCGCAGGCCTCGATAGCGTCATTCCGCTCGAACCCAACCGGGGGTACGACATGCAGGACGTCATTGCCCACATTGTCGACCGCGACTCCTGGTTCGAACTGCAGCCGGAGTACGGTCCGGAGGTGCTCACCGGCTTCGCACGGATCGATGGCCGGCCCGTCGGTGTCATTGCCAACCAACCCGCGGTCCGCGCGGGGGCGATATTCCCCGATTCCGCCGAGAAGGCGGCGCAGTTCGTCTGGAAGTGCGACGCGTTCAACGTCCCCCTGCTGTACCTGACCGACACCCCTGGCTTCATGGCGGGCTCCCAAGCAGAACGCGAGGGCATCCTCGAGCAGGGCAAGCGGATGATCTACGCAACTAGCGAAGCAACCGTCCCCAAACAGTGTGTGGTCGTGCGGAAAGCCTACGGAGCCGGCATCTACGCCATGTCGGGCCCCGCGTACGACCCGGATTCGACGATCGCTCTGCCGAGCGGAGAGATCGCAATCATGGGCCCCGAGGCAGCGATCAACGCCGTCCACGCGAACCACCTGGCCGCCATCGACGATCCGGACGAGCGGGCCGAACGCGAGGCCGAGCTCCGCGAGGAGTTCCGCGAGGACATCGACGTACACCACATGGCCAGTGACGTGGTCATCGACGAGATCGTCCCCCCGAGCGAACTCCGGGCGGAACTCGAGGAGCGGTATGCCTTCTACGAGACCGTCTCGAAGGACCGCTTCGACAAGAAGCACGGCACAGTCATCTAAGACCGGATCGTGGTCCGTCCCAGGATCGACCGACTCGAGTCGCCCTGGCAGCCGTGGCGTCGCCGGGCTCCCATCCGTCGGTCCGCGCCAACCTTTTGGTGGGTGCCCGAGGAGTGGCCCCATGGCGTCCGAAGTCAACCCCTTCGAGAGCCTCCAGGCCCAGGTCAGGGATGCTGCGGCTCACGTTGAGGTGGATGACGGGACACTCGACTATCTCACGCATCCGGAGCGGGTGCTCGAACTTCAGCTCACGTTCGAACGTGACGACGGGACGATCGACACCGTGCCGGCTTTCAGATCACAGTTCAACGGCGACCGTGGGCCGTACAAAGGTGGCATTCGGTATCACCCACGGGTGACACGCGACGAAGTGAAGGCACTCTCCGGGTGGATGGTCTACAAGTGTGCGGTCGTCGACATCCCGTTCGGTGGCGCCAAAGGTGGCATCGCGATCGATCCCGACGACTACAGCACCAGCGAACTCGAACGGCTCACGCGTGCGTATACCGAGGAACTCCGACCAATCATCGGCGTCGACCGGGACATCCCCGCTCCCGACGTGAACACCGGCGGGCGGGAGATGAACTGGATCAAGGACACCTACGAGACGCTTGAGAACACGACCGAGCCCGGTGTCGTGACCGGCAAAGCCCTCTCGAGTGGTGGCAGCGCGGGGCGGGTGGAGGCGACGGGCCGCTCGGTCGTCATCGCCATCGAGGAGGTGCTGTCGTACCTGGGCCGAGGCGTGGACGGGGCAACGGTGGCGATCCAGGGGTACGGCAACGCCGGCTGGATCGCTGCGCGGCTCGTCGACGAGCGAGGCGGGACGGTCGTGGCGGTGAGTGACTCCAGCGGGGCGATTCACGCCGCCGACGGACTCGATCCAGCGGCCGTCAAGGACCACAAGCGCGAGACCGGCAGTGTCGTCAACTACGACGGCGCTGACGACGAACTCACGAACGAGGAATTGCTGACGCTGGACGTCGACGTCCTGATCCCGGCAGCACTCGAGAACGCAATCGACGCCGATACCGCTCGGCGCCTCGACGCAGATGTCGTCGTAGAGGCCGCAAACGGTCCACTCACGCCTGATGCCGACGACGTCATCGCCGAAACAGAGACGCTGGTCGTCCCGGACATTCTCGCGAACGCGGGCGGCGTGACTGTCTCGTATTTCGAGTGGGTCCAGAACCGCCAGCGCTTCTATTGGTCCGAAGACCGTGTCAACGAGGAGCTCCGGACAGTCATCGAGACATCGTTCGAGGCACTCGTCGAAATCTACGAGGAGCACGACCTCTCGACGCTCCGGCAAGCCGCCTACGTCATCAGTCTCCGACGGGTCCGCGATGCCGCCACCGAGGCGGGCGTCTGGCCCTGAGGAAGCGGCGAATCTTTTGTCACGGAGCGCCGAGTGTCGACGTGGCCCGGTACGAGCGATCCGTCCGTGTCCAGGCGCCGCTGGAGACGGTCTGGGCGTTTCACTCCCGTATCTCCGGTCTCGAAGCACTCACCCCCGGATGGCTCCACCTTCAGGTCGAGTCGATAGTCGGTCCGGACGGCGACCCCGACCCAGAGACGCTCGACGTGGGGACCGTCATTCGGCTCTCGATGGCGCCCTTCGGGATCGGCCCGCGCCAGCAATGGACGAGCCGAATCACGGACCGAGAGCGCCGCAAGGGAGCGGCCCGGTTTCGGGACAAAATGGTGGAGGGGCCGTTTCCCGAGTGGGTCCACACCCACCTGTTCTTCCAAGATGGTGACGAGACCATCGTCCGGGATCGGATTCGGTATCGTCTCCCGCTCGGCGGGCTGAGTCGGCCGCTCAACCCGATCGCGGTGGTCGGCTTCGAACCGATGTTTCGCTACCGTCACCGGCGGACACGAGAACGACTCGAATCAGACGTGGAGGACCCGGAGGCAGAGTGGTGACCGCAATGTTACCGGATCTTTTTCCATGGCGGAACCGAACGGGATTCCAGAGCCCATGACTGATGTCGCAATCGTCGGCGGCGGTGCCGCCGGGTTGAGTGCTGGACTGTTCACGGCGAAAAACGACCTCGACACGGTGCTGTTCGACACCGACGAGACCTGGTTACACAGTGCCCACCTCTACAACTACCTCGGCATCGAGAGCCGGGACGGAACGGCATTTCTCGAAGACGCCCGGGACCACGCCAGGTCCTACGGCGTCGACCTGCGCGAGGCTGCAGTAACCGAGGTCTCGGCAACCGACGGCGGGTTTGCCATCACGACCGAGGACGGCGAACTCACGGCCGACTACGTCGTCTTCGCGACCGGGACGGATCGGACGTTGGCAACTGATCTCGGCTGTGCGACCTCCGACGATGGCGTCGTTGACGTCGACCTTTCGATGGAGACCAGTGTCGACGGTGCCTACGCGACGGGAGCGATGATCCGGCAGGACAACTGGCAAGCGATCATCTCCGCAGGCGACGGAGCGAGCGCCGCACTCTCGATCCTCACCGCCGAAGCCGGCGAACGGGTCCACGACTGGGATACGCCCGACGAGGACTGATAGCTCGAGTCACCGGACCCACTTCTCGATCTCGGCTTTCAGCGCAACCGCGTCGAAATCGTGGTCCGGCCGCATGTTGACGAAGTCCAAGAAATTCTCTGCGGCGAGGAGCGTGGCATCGTCGATGCTATCCGCTGTGGCCGCGACCGCAGTGGCCGCATCGACGTACCCTTCGATCGTCCCGAGGGCGCACGCCACGTCGTAAGCCCGGGCGTCGTCGATCGCGTCTGGACGGACTTTCGTAGCGTCGATGACGTAGAGGGATCCGTCCGCGATGAGGACGTTCTCTCCCCGAAGATCGCCGTGGACGATGCCCGCATCGTGCATCGTCGCAAGGGTGTCGAAGAGTAGTGGCGCCAGGTCGGCGACCGTGGCCGATGACAGCTCGTCGAGAGAGCGAAACGCGGGGATGTATTCCAGGACCAGAATCCCACAGCCCTCGAACTCGAAGGCTTCTCGCGGCTCCGGCGCATTCACGCCGAGCGCACGCATTCGCTCGGTCGCGTCGAGTTCGTGCTCGGCCATCTCGACCGGCGTATCGTACCGCTCGAAAAACCCCTCCGCCCCGCTCGAGAACGCCCCAATGTTCCGGCCGGCCGTCAGCACTGCGTGGACGAGGGCGTTCTGTGGCGTGATGACCTTCACGAACAGTTCCTCGCCGACGACCCCCGGAACCGAAAGCCAGTTGTTCGACTCGAGGGGCTCGATCGTGGCGCCCGGGATCCCGTATCGGGCGCCGATTTCGGCCCCGATCCGATCGAGGGTTTCCCCGTCGATCTGGCCCCGGAGCAGTCGCCGGAACGACATCCCTTCGAGCCACGCCGCACGGCCGCTAAACGGTTTCGCCCGGATTGCGAGTGGTGGACGGCGTCCCCTGGTCGAGATCCCAGGACTGTCGCCGTATCGAGGTCGGCACCGGAAGTCGAACCGCTGAAGCCCCCGCCCGATATGGTTCGGGCATGGGCACACCGCGTCCCGATCGAGCGGGACAGATCGCGACTGTCCTCGACCGCCTCCACGAGACCTACCCGGACGCGGCGATCTCGCTTGAGTTCTCGAACCGCCTCGAACTGTTGGTCGCGGTCGTGCTCTCGGCCCAGTGTACGGACGAGCGCGTCAACGAAGTGACGGAAGACCTTTTCCAGACGTACGAATCGCCGGCAGATTACGCAGCCGCCGACCCGGACGAATTAGCCGACGACATCTACGGCATCACGTATCACAACCAGAAGGCCGGCTACCTGATCGAGTCGTGCCAGACGATCGTCGACGAGTACGGTGGGGAGGTCCCCGATACGATGGAGGCGTTGACCGATCTCCCTGGCGTTGGCCGAAAGACGGCCAACGTGATCCTCCAGCACGGCCACCAGGTTGTCGAAGGGATCGTCGTCGACACGCACGTGCAACGCTTGAGCCAACGCCTGGGACTTACCGATGAATCGGCCCCGGACGCAATCGAGCAGGACCTGATGCCGGTGGTCCCCGAGTCGGAGTGGCAGGCGTTCACCCATCTGCTGATCAGTCACGGCCGTGCCGTCTGTACGGCCCGCAATCCGGACTGCGAGAGCTGCGTCCTCGAAGACATCTGTCCCTCCTCGCGGCTCGATGGCGAGGTCGATCTGGCGAGCGGGGAGGCGTGGGCCGGCCAGTAACCCGACCGCGGTGCGGAGGATCAGAGCACGTACCGGAGGAGATACCGCGCCACGCCGACAATGTAGGCGAGGAGCCAGAGAAGGACGTACCCAAAGACGCCGATTCGGAGGCGCCGACGCCAGTGCGCCATGTTCTCACTCCCGATCTCCGAGAGCAAGACGTCCTCGTCGTAGTCGTGGTAGAGCTCGTGTCGGCGCTTCGCCCGAAAGATCCTGACGATGCCGGTCCCGGCAAACGCGAGCATGGCGTAGGCCTGGATACCCAGGAAGGCGTGGACGAGTGCGGCGCCGCTGAACTGTGATGGCAAGCGCGGGATCATCCACCCGAGCATCGGGAGTGTCGTCAGCGTGAGGCCCGTGCCGATGTACCGCAGGTGCCGAACGAGCACGTCCCAGGTGACGGGGTCGGCGTCCAGCACGATCCAGGCACCATAGACAAAGCAGGGGAAACTCGCCGTCACGGCGAGGAGCACGACCGTCGCGATCACCAACTCCCCCATCGGGGCCATTGGCGAGGATAGCCAGCGACTCCGCTAAAGGCTGCCGAACGCGCAGTGACGGCCCCGACCAGCGTCAGAAAGCGTAAACCCACCCGCATCCAAGCGTCGACCGATGGCCGATCCGGCCACCTCGGCTCCAGACGACGAGTCGGCGGACGAGGACCTCGAGGCACTCTCGACCGAGGAGCTGCGCGCCCGGGTCGAAGATCGCTACGACTTCGAGAACTTCGGCCCCGAGGAGATGGCCGAGATGGAGCCGGCAGAGTGGGAGGCGGCATTCGATCCGGATTCGTGGATCACCGGTGAACAATTGCTGGACCGTGTGGAGGCCGACCTCAAGCAACGCGTCCTCGATCGCGATGTGTTTGCCCGAGTGGAGCGACACGACAGGGTTGTCTTGGCCTACGACGAGAACAGCTACGCAGCGGTTTATCCCGACGGGACGGTTCGGGGTCGCGGCACGGTACTCCGAGACGTCGAGCCGACGGTTGCGCTGTGTTCAATGGAGTCCTACGAGGCCCCAGATCTCCCAGAGGGACCCATCTTGCCCGAGCCGCGGGCCATCCCAGAGAGTAGCGACACGATCGGGAATACGCTCCTGCAGGTCGTCGCCGGCGTCCAGGTCCTCGCCGGCGTCGGGCTTCTCGGGGCCTACGTCCTGTACCTCCTCGGCGTCCTCTCGCTGCCCGGGGCCACCGGGCGCGGTGTCAATCTCGTCCTGATGGTCGTCGCCGGCGTCGGGTTCCTCCTCGTCGGCCTGTTTCTGTTCCTCGTTGTGGCGAATGCTCGCCTCTCAGATCGATTCCGGGCGGACGCCTACCGAGACCGGCTCCGCAACGTCGGACTCGCCGACGGGGAACGACCCGCGTTCCTGAACGAAATCGATGGCGTAGGCGGGCCTCCAACGGACAACGAATCCCGCGAGAATTGACTCGTCGATCGCCGCGACGTGGGCTCGCTGATCAGGTGTGGACGACGGCCCGCGCCGGCCGCTTCGGTGGGTTTATACAAAGCCGGTTCCGAGATTCGAACGTCAATGAACAGGCGGGAGTTTCTGCTGAGTGCCGGCGGGGCGGCGGCCGCCGCCGGGGCCACAGCCGGCCCGGCCGCCGCCGCTCAGGCTGAAGAAGGCGACGGCGGTGACGGCGGGACGCCCGAGCCCGACTTCGGCGGCTGGTTCGGCG
>CAYLJD010000065.1:0-13185 GCA_964383875.1 uncultured Halobacteriales archaeon | reverse complement strand
CCCTGGCGAAGGGTTAAGTGTGCTACCACATAACATACAAGTGAAGTCCCGGGGAGCGGGGCTTCCGGCGGGAACGACCGTCGAACGCGGCCGGCCTGTTGGGACCGCCGTTCAGGCAACGTCGCTGCCGCCGGATCCGGCCGGATCCTCGGCGGTTTTCGCCCAGTTTCACCGCGGTTCGCGAACGTTAACGGCACCCGACGCCAAAGGCGACACATGGCGGAGGCTGCGCGGTTGCCGGGGGCACCCGAGTCTGCCGACCGGGTGGTCTGTCACGTCGATATGGACTGCTTCTACGCAGCCTGCGAACGGCTTCGCGAACCCGCACTCCGTGGCGAACCGGTCGTCGTCGGGATGGGGTTCGAACCCGGCGAGACCGGCGGCGCCGTCGCGACGGCGAGCTACGAGGCCCGCGAGTACGGGGTGGAGAGCGCCCAACCCATTACCGAAGCACTCGCGGCACTGCCCCGGAAGATCGACGTGGCCGAGGATCCCGAACGTGACGTGGACGACGCCGGATTTTACCGCCCGGTCGACATGGACTACTACCAGTCGATCGCGGACGACGTCAGGGACATCCTCCGCGACCGCGCCGACGTCCTCCGCATCGTGAGCATCGACGAGGCCTACCTGGATGTCACGGACAGTGTCGGGTGGGAGGACGGCGCACCCACGGCATTCGCTCGCGACCTGAAAGCGAGCATCGAGGATGCCGTCGGCGTCACGGCCAGCGTCGGCGTGGCGCCGAGCAAGAGCGCCGCCAAGATCGCCAGTGACCGGGAGAAGCCAGACGGACTCGTGGTTGTCCCCCCGGGCACCGTCAGGGACTTTCTCGCCCCACTCGACGTCGATGCCGTCCACGGCATCGGCCCCGTGACGGCCGCCGAGCTCCGCGATATGGGTATCGAGACTGCCGGCGATCTCGCCGCGGCGAACCCGACGCGGATCGAGTCCCGATTCGGCGACCGCGGGCTCGCCGTTCGACGCTACGCCCGGGGCGAGGACGACCGCCCAGTCGAACCGACGGGTGATCCGAAGAGCCTCTCGCGGCAGTCAGCCTTCGGCGAGCCGACGAACGACGCCGAGCGCCAGCACGACCAGATACGGGCCCTGGCGACTGCGGTCGCCGAACGGGCCGCCCACAAGGGGGCCCTGTACCGCACGATCGGGATCACGGTCGTCGAGCCCCCATACGACATCAGCACCCGGGCCCGGACGCTGCCAGGGCCCGTCGACGATCCCGATCTCGTCGAGGAGATTGCGCTCGCCCTCTTCGAGGAATTCGCCGGATTGGTCACTCGGAAAGTTGGCGTACGCGTCTCGAATCTCAGCTTCACCGAGAAGGACCAAGTGAGTCTGGAGTCCTGGGACGGGCCAGCCGCAGAGTCGACGCCGGCCGACGAACATGCCGGCGAACGGCGTCCACCCGCACGGACCGGCCAACTCAGTCTCGACACGTTCGAAGACGACGCCTAGGCCACGCCGCTTTCCAGGTTCTCCAGGAGTTTGCCGACGAACAGCCCCAGCCGCGGCGACACCTCGGCGTCGCCGGGGGGCTCCGCCGGCTGGGCGGCGAGGGTCTCGACGAACCGTTCGGAATGCGTCATCGCCTGCATCATGTCTACGACGTCGACGACGAGTCCCTCGTCAGAGGTATCGATGCCGGGGTGGCGCGCTTTGGCCTCGTCGCTGTAGCTGATCGTCCACGCCGGTCCGCCGACCACGTCGAGGACATCGTCGACCGGACCCACGGGAAGGAGGCCGTCGGCCGTGCCGACGTAGACAGTCCCGTCCTCGACGTGGGTTTCGTAGCGAGACATCGCGGTCGCCTGTGAGTGTGTTACCCCGAGTACTGCCTTAAACGTTCGAGGCGGCGAGAGTCCGGCGTCTGCCGGACGTCTGACTCACAGTTATGCCCCAGGACTCACTCGCAATGAACAAAATGGCCGCCGACGGACAGGTGACACTGGGAACGACGACGAACGGCAAAGGGGCACGTGGGCTGCCGGGTCGACCGGTCGAGATCCCGGTCAGGATGATCTCCACCGGCCGGGGTATCATCGCCGGGGATCCGGGGTCCGGGATCGGCAATACGGTCCGGCTCCTCGCGACGACGCTCGCCGCCCGAGATCACCGGCTCTTGATCCTCGACGACACCGGCAATTTCGCTGAGCTCCTCGAGGGACACGAAGCGGTCCGAGTCGGCGGCTCCGGTGCCTGTGACCTCCGCCTCACTGACGACCGGATCGACCCCGTTGCCGATCTCGCCTTCGAGGCTGGCCCCCCTGTCGTCGTCGACCGGTCCACCTACACGACCGACGCCGAAGCGGACGCGGCGGTGGCCGCGATCGCGCGCCGGCTCAGCTCGGTCGCCGGTCAACAGTCCGGACCGTTCTTACTCCTCGTAGTCGGTATCGAGTCGTACCTCCCGGCGGGCGGGCCGGAGGACGACGTCGGCCGGGTGTTACGGACGATCACCAGGGACGGTGGGCGACGGGACATCGGCGTCTGCGCCGTCTCGCAGCGCCCGGCAGCTGTCGGTCGGGCGTTTCGGGACGGCTGTACCTGGCGGATCTGGCACCGACTGACCCACACTGACCAAACCGCGGTCATCCGCCGGGAACTCGACGGCGAGTACGCCAGTGCCGTCGCCGACCTGGGCGACGACGAGGCGTTCCTCGTTACTGACCCAGCAGACCGGGTCCGCCGCGTGTCCGTCGACCAGGTCGAACACGACGAGCGCACCACTCGCTCAGCCGCCGACGGGGCGACCACAGCGACTGGAGAGAGCCGGATCGCGACGCTCCTGGGTCGGATTGCCGAACACGAGGACCGCATCGCGACGCTCGAAGCGCAGTTGGACGACGGACCCGTGGTCGAATCGCCGACCACCGAGCCGAATGGGTCAGGGGAACCGACGAACGAAGCAGCGGGTGTCGATCCGGAATCAGACTCCGACACGGCGACGAGTGGCCTGGACGAGGACGGGTTGGCTGCCTTCGGGGCTCTGATGGACGAGCACGGAGATCCCCCGACGTCCTCGACTGAAGGCGAGGCGACCCCGGATGCAGGTCTCGGCGCGCTTGCGGGGCTTGGCAGTGGAACGAAAAACGGCGCGACAGGCGGGACAGCGACCGCCCAAAGCGCAACCCCGACTCGCGCCGACGGCAGTGGACTCTCGACGACGAAGTCAGTCTCGGCGCAGGTCGTCGACTTCGAACGTGGCGCAGCCGCAGGCGTCCTCGATCCGTCGCAGTCAGTCGATCCGTCCGATAGCCGTCCGGACATCGTGCGTCACATCGAGGCAGCACTCAAATCGTTCGACCAGCAGGCCCTGTCGGCGCTGGCGACGTATCGGTCGGACGGCCCGAGCCACCCGACGGAGATCTACGAGCAGGTGGCTGGTTCGACGGACCGGGTTGCTGCCTACGCGTTGAATCGGCAACTCCGTCGGGCGGGCCTGATCGAACACCGCGGACGGGGTCACTACGAGTATGCGCTCCCGACGGCGATCGAGGCTGCCTGCGAGGACCGCCGCAAGCCTGGACTGTACGCCAGAAATCTGGAGCAGTCGTATCTGGACGATACGGTCGATACTGACTCCGACGCCTAGAGCGGCTTGACGAGATCACGGAGCGCTTCGCTCGGATCGTCCGCCGTCGCGACACCGCTTGCCAACAGCACTCCCTCGGCCCCGAGATCACGGGCCGCAACCACGTCGTCGCCCGTCGAGATCCCGGCGCCACAGAGCACGTCCACTGCGGGATCGATGTCTGCCACGGCGGCGACCGCCCCACGAACGACGTCCGGATCTGCTTGGCTGACCGGCGTGCCGGTTCCGATGAGCGACGGTGGCTCGACAGCCACCGCGTCGGGACCGAGCCGGGCGGCCGCGGCTACCTGGGCGGGAGTGTTGCCACAGACGATCGTGGACAACCCGGCCCGTTCGGCAGCGGTGATCGCGTCCTCGATTGCCGCCAGCTCGAGGCGCTGTTCCGAGTGGTTGAGGAGTGTCCCCGTTGCCCCGACGTCGGCCACGGCCTCGGGCAGTGTACTCCCCGTGTGGCTCCCGGCCCCGATCGGACTGACGTGTTGAGCCCAGGTCTTGGCTCCCGTTCCAGCGACACGTTCGAGATGGGCCGTCTGGGGCGCGATTGCGACCCGGGCCTCGGTCTCGCCGGCCACTGTCGCCACTGCCTCGGCGACAGCGACCGGGTCGCACGGGTAGGCCTTCAGATTCACGAGGATGAGCATACGCAGTGGGGGGCCGGCCGGCGGAAATAGATTGCGTGTTCGCGGACCGTTCAGGCTGGCAGATACTGTCCAAGCGGCCGTGGTCAATCAGGAGTCCTTGCGTTCGACGACGTCCCCGAGTGTGTACTCACCCGTGGACGCACCCCCCTCCCACTCGCTCTCGCCGGGTGCTCCACCCGCCGAGAGGTCGACGTCCAATGCCCGTTCCAGTTTCCGCTGGACGTCGTCGCTGGGGAGCGTGTCACCATGTTCGAGCTTTCTGATGAGACTGGCCTTCTCGTTAAGCTGGTCGGCGAGGTCTTCTTGACTCAGGCCGGCCGCCTCGCGGGCCTCGCGCAGTCGCTCGTCGTAGTCCTGCGCGAGTTCGTCGATGTCGTCGAACATGTCGCCCCCGCGACTGCCTCCCGACGATGCAGACGAGGTGGAGCGGCTGCTGCCGGGTGACGACTGGCTCGACTGCGTACTCCCGCTGCTGGTCGAGTATTTCGTCGACGCGCTGGTGCCGGTGTCATCGGTTCGGATCTCGGTCCCGAAGTCCGTGCAGTCGTCACAGACGTCAAGTTCCGCGCCCTCGACTTTCACCCGGTTCGGGCTCGTCGTCTCAGTCCCGCACATCTCGCACTGGACCATAGATGGGGGTTTGTCGGGCCGTCGCATAAATCGCACGCCACTGTCAGTCGAGCGCTCGCATCGCGTGGTAAAACCGCTGGAGTGCGGTCGTGTGGCCGATAACGGCGAACGCGACGAGGAGCCAGCCAATCGGGCCAAGCCCGACGACACGTGCGTCTGTCAAGGAGGCCAGGACGGCGACGACACCGACGAGAGCGAGTCGATCCGCCCGCCCGAGCAGGCCGCCGTACACCCGTTCGAGGCCCACCGCCGCTGCCTGCGTGCCCAGGTAGGACGTCATTAACACGCCGGTAATCGCGGCCAGCCCGATGGCGTATTCGCCGATGCCGCCGGCGAGGCCTGCCACGATGACGATGTCGGCGTACCGATCGAGCACGTGATCGAGGAGGTCGCCCGCGGGCGAGTCGACCGCCAGTTCGCGCGCGAGCGCGCCGTCGAGTAGGTCGAGCCAGCCGTTCAGGAAGACCAGCACGGCTCCGACGACGTACAGGGCGGGCGTGGTCGCCGCGGCGACGAATACAATCCCCGCCGCGGCCGCCACGCCGAAGGCCAGCACACTGATCGCGTCCGGCGAGAGCCCGAGCCGAACGGCCCCGGCCACGAAAGGGTCGAGCATTCGGTCGGCGAGAGGCCGGAGGCGGTCGAGCGTCATATGCTGCACAGCGCGGAAATCCACGACGTGGGTCGTGGGAGAAGCGCGGGTGATGCGCTGCCAGCCACCGTGCCCTGGCCGGCGAGTGGTTCTCGATCAGTTCCGTCTGGCCTATTGAAACGGCGGTGTGTACGCCGGCTCGGCGGCTGCGTCCAGGCACCTGCGTGGGCTGTGGTCTTCCGGCGTCGAATCCGGATGCCGATGTGTGGCACTCCACCCCCCGGTGGTCGGGAGGGCGTTCCGAGCGGGGTCCACACCGATGCGGGGGACAACTGGTAGTGACTCCCGAGGTCGCGTCCGTCATCCCAGTGCTCCGTATCGGGGTCACGCATTCGCGGCTCGCCGGGAATCTTCGCGGCGTCCGCACACCGAGATTGACCCCGGCCTGACGGCGTCGCGTAGCGAGCCACCGGCTGCGCAGACGAGCCATCGACAAGCTGTCGAGTCAGTGGGCGAAATCCGCTCGGAGAAACACCACACAAGTCAGTCGTGTGTGCCATTACAGGTAATCCACGTACGATACGGTGCCGGCGGTCGGCTCCCGCGTCCCGGCGATCACTGTTTCGATCTCTGCGGCCACCGCCGGGGGATCCAGGTCCGTCGTCTCGATCTCGTAGATCCGGTCACGGCCGTGTTCGGCGACGGCCTCCGCGAGGATGACGTCAAGCGCCTCACTGTCCGCGTTCTCGTCGACGGTTTCGTCGGGTTCCCCCCGGTCGCTCAGACGCCTGGCGAGTTCTGCCGGGTGACACCGAAGGACGACCACGCGGTCCGCGGGAACGGTGTGGGCAAGGTGGGATTCGACCACGATGTCGTCGCGACCATCGAGCCACGCCCGAACCGCCTCGAGATCGGCAATCTCTGTATCCCGCTCCGCGTCCGTGCCAGACGTCAACCCGTGTTTGCGGATGATCTCGTTCAGGTGAATGACTGCCAGGTCGGTGTCCAGCGCGGCTGTCGCCGCAGTCTTGCCGGTTCCGGGCGTCCCAGTGACGGCGATTCTCACCCGCCGACCACCTCGTTCAGCACCGCCACGGCCCGCCGGGTTTGGGGTCGGGTGCCGCAGGTGATTCGGACACACCCGGAAAGGCCGAAGCTCGAGCAATCCCGGACGATAACTCCCTCGCGGCGGGCAGCCGTCGCCACGTCAGTCGCGTCGCCGACGTCGGCGAGCACGAAATTACCGCCGCTCGGCCAGGTCCGGACAGCGAGTTCCTCGCGCAGGTACTCGCGGGCCCACCGGACGGTTTCGACAGTCCGGGTGACGTGGTCGTCATCCTCCAAGGCAGCCAGGCCGGCGTGACAGGCCAGCGTACTGGCAGCAAACGGGGTGTTGACGCGCTCGTAGGCGTCAGCCCACTCCTCGGGGACCAGGCCGTAGCCGAGCCGCAGCCCCGCCAGTCCATAGGCTTTCGAGAAAGTGCGCAGGGCCACGACGTCGTCACGCGCGTCGAGGAGCTCACGGGCACTTGGCCGGTCGGAGAATTCGGCGTACGCTTCGTCGACCAGTACCAACGTCTCCGTGTCCGTTTCAGCTGCGAGTTCGCGGATCGCGGCGAGTGAGAGCTCGGATCCGGTCGGATTGTGGGGGCTCGTCACGTAGACGATCCGCTGGCCGTCGTACGACTTGAGGATGCTCGCGACCGACTGCTCGAAGTCGGTGTCCTTCTCGAGTGCGTACGTCGTGACCTCGCCGTGGGCGTATCTCGCACTCATCCCGTAGTAGGCGAATCCCGGCTCCGGGACCAGCACCGCGTTGCCGGGCTCAAGCATCGCTCGCGCGAGGTAGTCGAGCACGCCGTCGCCGCCGGCGCCGAGCCACACCTGTGCCGGGTCGAGCTCCCACCGGTCGGCGATCGCCGCCACGAGATCGACGTGAACGGTTTTCGGATACGTGTGAGCCTGCGAGGCGTGGGCTTCGATCGCCTCGACGGCAGCGGGGCTTGGACCGAACGGGTTCTCGTTCGAGGAAAGGGTGACGAGCTCGTCAGGATCCAGTCCGAGCTCCCGGGCGACCTCGTCGACACCGCGGCCGGCCCGATAGACGGCGTGTGCGGACAGATCCCGGGGCTGCATGTCCGAGCCAAACGGCCCCCGTGGCTTAAGCGTGCTCACCCGCCGCGAGCGGGACCGGCGCCTTTCAAGGAGGTCCGATCCGACTGACGGCCCATGCCCATCCTCGAGACGGCCGTCGTCGTTGCCCACCTGCTGTTCGCCGGACTCTGGACTGGGAGCGTGGTGTTCGTCGCAGTCGCCGTCGTGCCACTCGCTTCGGGGGGCGGTATGACGTCCGCGGTACGCGACGCGATCCTCGGGCAGTTCGTGATGACCTCTCGCGTGAGTGCCCTCGTTCTGTTTCTCACTGGGGGACACATGGCTGCCAGTGCGTTCACGTTCGGGTCATTGACTGGCTCGACTCGCGGTAGACTCGTCCTCGTGATGCTCGCATTGTGGTTTGTGATGGCCGGACTGGTTGAGGTCGGGGCGCGTCGGCTTCGCGACGATCTCGCCGAGGGGAACGACGCGTCCTCGGCACGCCGCGCCCGCCGGCTCCTCCAAGCCGCCGCGGTCGTCGCGGGGCTGGTCCTGATTGACGCGGGACTCCTCGCCGCCGGGTAACCACACGTCTCCGACACGATGCCCCCACGGCCAGTCCGAAGACAGCGAGTCCGACGGTCTCGCCTCGATCCACGCCCCTTCGTCGAATGCTCGACCGGCAGTCCGCTCGAGCCATTGAGGCCCGTCTCAGCCTGCTGTGGCCAGTCAGTTACGGGGCGACGATTCCGTGGCGGAGCGTCCCGACACCGTCGATCTCGATTTCGATCTCGTCGCCATCGGCTACGGGACCGACGCCTTCCGGCGTCCCCGTCGCGATCACGTCGCCTGGTTCGAGTGTGACGTAGGCCGTGATCTCCGCGATCAGGTCTGGAATGTCGAAAAAGAGGTCCTCGCGGGACGCATCCTGCTGGATCTCACCATTCTGTCGCAGGCGAACTCGTGCGTCGGGAGGGACGTGCGTGGGGTCGGCCACGACTGGTCCGATCGGCGCCGACCCGTCGAAGGCCTTGCCTCGCACCCAGTTCTGCTCTCTCGCCTGATCGTCACGGTTCGAAACGTCGTCGACACACGTGAAGCCCGCCACGACGTCCATCGCCTCGTCGCGGGACACCTGGCGGCACTGCTGGCCGATCACGACGCCGAGTTCGGCCTCGAAATCCACACGTTCGGTCCCGGCTGGCATCGGGATCTGACTGCCGTGGCTCGCGACGGCACTCGGTGGTTTGAGAAAGAGCATCGGCCGATCGGGCACGTCTTGGTCGAATTCGGCCGCGTGGGCCGCGTAGTTCCGCCCGATACAGACGATTTTCGTCGGTTCACAGGGCGGGAGGATGTCCACCGCCTCCGGGTCGTAGGTCCGATCGGCGAAACGGAGTCGGCCGCCAGTGCCGGCTACCGTCTCGTCGGCCGGAGCGCCGTCATCGTCGACCCACTCACCGGTCCGAACTGCGCCGGCCGGGTCGCGAAAGCGCACGCGCTTCATACACCGGCGGTACCGCGGATCGGGGATAAGCGTTTGTACCGACCGAACGGCTTTTCTCTCGGACCGGAGTACGCGTCGGCCATGGACGTCCTCGTGGTGGGGGCCGGCGAGATGGGCCGGTGGTTCGGTCGGGTCCTCGTCGAGTCAGCGGCCGAATCAGTCACCCTCGCCTTTGCCGATACCGACACGGACGCCGCAGCCTCAGCTGCGTCCGCAGTCGACGCCACCACGGTCGCGTCGCCGACCGAGACCCGTCACGATCTCGTGTGTATCGCCGTGCCGGTCCCCGCCGCCGTGGACGCCATCGAGCACTGGGCCCCCGCAGCGACGGACGCTGTGCTCGACGTGACCGGCACCATGACTGACCCCGTCGATGCCCTCGCTTCGCACGCGCCAGACCGTGAACGGTCGAGTCTCCATCCCCTCTTCGCACCGGCAAACGAACCCGGCAACGTGGCCATTGTGACCGACGCTGACGGTCCTCGGTCCGAAACCGTCCGAACGGCGCTCGCCGCACGCGGCAACGACCTCTACGAGACCACACCCGCCGAACACGACGAGGCGATGCGAACGGTTCAGGCCCGGACCCACGCCGCCGTCCTCGCGTTCGGTCTCACCGCCGAGCCGGTTCCGGACGCGCTCCAGACGCCGATCTCCGCCGAACTGACGGATCTCGTGGCACAGGTCACTGACGGGGAACCGCGGGTCTACGCGGACATTCAGCGCGCGTTTGCGGGCGCCGACGACGTGGCAGACGCCGCACGCCGGCTTGCGTCTGCTGACGCGCGGGAATTCGCCCAGCTGTACGCGGACGCCGATCCCGACGGATGAACGACGATCAGCGCGAGCAAGTGCTCGCGAACGCACAGTATCTCCAGCACGTGCGTCCCGTCGATCCCGCGGAGATCTGCGAATACGTCGATGGACGCCCACCCCCAGCGACCGTGCGGGAGGTGCTTCGGGACGAGGCCCTCGCACTCGGGTTCGTCGAACGCGAAGACGGAGCGTTCGAACCCGCGTCGACCGCTCCCATCGACGGTGATCACGGACCGTTTGAGGCGTTTCCCCAGCACTACGCATCGATCCTGCTGTCGCTCCTGAGCGAGGCCTTCGGCCCAGACTGGTCGGATGGGCGCTCTGGAGACGAGCTCCGGGCGCGGGTTCGGGACGTCAAGGAACGCTATCATCGCCAGAAACGGGTGTCGTACGACTACCAGACGGCACTGGCATACGCGATCTACCACCTCCCGCAGACCTATGCGGCGACTAGGTACGTCCTGGGGGACCTCGCCGTCGATGGGGAGATACCCGGGCAGCTTCGGGTTCTCGACGTCGGCGCCGGGGTCGGCGGACCAGCACTGGCGCTCGCTGACCTCGCCGCAGCCGACGCTCTCGTCGACTATCACGCCGTCGAACCGAGTGACGCGGCGGACGTGCTTGACGCAGTCCTCGACGCGACGGGCCCGAATGTCCACCCCACAATCCATCGAACGCGTGTCGAATCGTTCGAGCCGGATCCCGACTACGACCTGATCCTCTGTTCGAACGTCTTCTCGGAACTGGCTGCGCCTGTCGACGTGGCAACCCGCTTGCTTGGCGGCCTTGCCCCCCACGGGACGCTGGTGGCGATCGCACCGGCTGACCGCGTCACTGCCACCGGCCTGCGCAAGATAGAACGCGACCTGGAGCGGGATGCAGGTCCAACTGTCTACGCGCCGACAGTCAGACTGTGGCCTGGTCACCGACCCGAGAGCGACTCCTGGTCCTTCGACGTCAAGCCCGACCTGGTCGTTCCGGCCTTCCAGCGGCAGCTCGACGAGGGGGTGCGGGCCGACCCGCCGAGTGACGACGCGCCCGGATCCGGCGAGTTCTGCAACGTGGACGTGCAGTTCTCCTTCTCGCTCCTCCGTGTCGACGGCCGGACACGGATCGCGTTCACGCCCGATTCCACGAACATGGCCAAGATGGCGACCATGGACCGCCACGTCACTGATCGCGTCGACTGCGTCGCCATCAAGCTGAGTCACAACCTCGCAGACGGGCCGGCAGCGAATCCGCTCTATCTCATCGGCGACGGCAGCCAGCGAATCGACCACTTCGCCGTCTGCACGAACGAGACATCACTCAACGAGGCGCTCCGGCAGGCCGACTACGGCGAGCTCCTGCGTCTCGAGAACGTCCTCGTGCTCTGGAACGACGACGAAGGGGCGTACAACCTCGTCGTCGACGACACGACGATTGTCGACCGACACCCCTTGTGACGGACCTGGGCGGCACGTTTTTGCCCGCACCGCAGCGATAGCCGGTATGGGCGGCCCGTCGATTCTCATGACCAACGACGACGGCATCGACGCCGTCGGGTTCCGGGCGCTCTACGAGGCCTTGACGTCCGTCGGCGACGTCGTGGGCATCGCGCCGTCCACCGACCAGAGTGCAGTCGGCCGGAAGGTCTCACAGTCCGTCTCCATTCGCGAGCACGAACTCGGCTACGAGGTAGATGGCACGCCGGCCGATTGCGTGATCGCCGGCCTGGAGTCGCTCGAACCGAACACCGATCTGGTCGTGGCCGGGTGCAACGAGGGAGCCAACCTCGGCGCCCACGTCCTGGGTCGGTCCGGGACCGTCGGAGCGGCAATCGAAAGCGCGTTCCTGGGCGTCCCGGCCATGGCCGTGTCGCTCTACGTCCCGATCCCCGCGAACACGATCGTCACTGATACCGATATCTCTCGGGACAGTTACGCGGAGGCGATCCGGGCCACGCGTCACGTGGCCGAACACGCACTCGATTCCGGCGTCTTCGATCACGCCGAGTACCTGAACATCAATGCGCCGCCAGCGGAGTGGGGCGCCGCTTCGATGGCGATCACTCGGCCGTCACACGTCTACCGGATGCGGGCCAGCTACGAGGCCGACCGAATCGAGTTGGATGACGAGATCTGGGCGATGATGGCCGACGGATCGATTCCCGATCCCGCCGGGACCGACCGGCGGGCTGTCGTCGACGGCAAGGTGAGCGTGTCCCCCCTCACCGCACCACACACCGTCGAACACCACCAAGCCCTGGACGCGCTGGCCGAAACCTACGACAGTGACGGGTAGCCGAGTTCAGCGCTTCTCGCGCTGCTCGACCTTGTTCAGGTATCGAACTGACGTAACAGATACCTCATCGATAGCCGCTTTTTGAGGACACACAGAGCCCGCCTCTCACCCACGAGGTGGTATAGGCGAACCTTCTTGTGTAGTACAGACGTACTACGAGATATGGCACAGTCGGATGCGGCTGCCGAGGATAACGACGAAAAGGTCAATCTACGTCTCCCGGAGGACTTTCTCGCTGACCTGGACGAACAGTGGCAGGAACTGGGATACAATTCTCGGTCGGAATTCATGCGTGAGGCCCTTCGCGACGCGGTGTACGGGACTCGGCTCTCGAAGCGAGCACTCGAAGACCTGCTGGAGAGCGAACGACAGTTCGAGGAGGGTAAGACTATGAGTGCCGAGGAGGCCCGGGAGCGGTTCGGAACGGATGGGTGAGCCGTGGACGTGGGAACTCTCTGAACGGGCAGCGGACGGGCTGGAAGCGCTCGACGCCGACACCCAGCAGCGCGTTCTCGACAAACTTGACGACGTGGTGAGTGACGAGTTCCGAGACCCTCCGGAATTCGCCAATCCGCTTATTGGAATGCGGCCGTGGCAGTCGCTACGAATCGGGGATTATCGAGCTATCGTCCGCTTTGAACGCGACGAACAGGTGTTGCAGGTCGGTGCAGTTGGGCATCGATCGTCTATCTACGACGAGTTTCCGTAGAGATACAACCCTTCAAAACCGTGTAGTGTAGAGAACGTTGGGAACGGTCGGTAGTTGGATCACTTCCCGCTCGTTCATGATGTCGAAGTGAGATTGATAGATTGGGCCTTGTTTAGACGCTCGAAAACAGGCGGTAGTATGCTTCTCTTCCAGTTGGACGCTCTGATTGGCTCGCGAAAGAGCTGACAGAAGTGCCAAAGTCGGGCACAAATCGACCTGATCAGTTGAACGAACGGCTTGAACGGAGTGAATCAATCCAACACATTCCCGATCAGTAACGCGGAGAGTGCGTCAGATCCC
>CAYLJD010000064.1:0-14000 GCA_964383875.1 uncultured Halobacteriales archaeon | reverse complement strand
GACCTGTTCGATGCGACCATCGACACCTACCTCGCCGCCCTCGAGGCGGGGTATTCGGAGGCCGAGGCGAGGGAGATCACCCACATCCAGGCCAACTTCGACTTCTTCAACCACGGGTGGACGGAGATGATGGAGTTCCCCGCCGACGAACTCGAGCCACACTACGAGCGGTACCGGGCGTTCTTCGAGGCCCACGACATCACTATCGACGACCCACTCGGCGAGTTCCGGCCGTCCGGCGGGATCGCACCCGCACCGTCGACGCCTGAGCGACTCGACGAGCCGGCGCATCCACACGCCGAGGGCGGGTTCGCCGACGACGTCTACGTCGAGACCGACGATGGCGACCTCGTCGTTGGCGGCACTGCGGAGCCCGACGATGTGGACCCGACGGACGCACCGGGGGTCGACGAGGTGCCCGACGACGCTGCCGGTGGACGGTCGCGCTAGGGCTCTGGCGTGACGGTCGGCTCTGCCGGGCCGGCGGTCTCGGTCGCTTGGGTCCCAGCGATACGGTCGGCACACTCGTAGCCGGCGACCACTCCACCATTCAACGAGCGCTCCGGGTACTGCGCCCGGCTGGCCATCCCCGCGTAATAGATCCCGTCAGCAACAGCGTTTTGCAAGTCGTACGGCACGACCGCGTCGAGGTATCCACGTTCGTATATCGGCGCCGTTCGGGGATTGCGAGCCGTCCGGATCCACTCGATTGTCTCGCGGTCGAAATCCGGAAAGAGCTCCTCGATTCCGGCGAGCCACGTGTCCTCGACGCCGTCGTCGTCCTGTTGCCAGATTGGATCCGAGAATTCCTGGACGTAGCGAGGGACGTAGAGCAGGTGTCGACCGCCGTAGTGCGCCGGCGGGACGAAATTCGTGTGTTCGACGAGGGCCCCAAAGGGCGCCTCCGGGGCGACGTTCAGCCAGTAGGTGTCGGTCAGCGGCTCGTCCATCGCGATGACCGAACACACGGTTCCCTGGAAGTCGATCGCACACTCGTAGCCGGTCAGGGCCTCCAGGACGTTCGGCATCGCCGCGATCACCACCGCATCGACGTCGTGGGTGTCAGTCCCGGCGTCGGTCTCGACGGTCACCCCGTCGACGCTCCCGTCGGCCACGGCGACGTCCTGTACCCGGGCTCCAGTCGATATCCGGTCGTCGCCGACGGCCCCGACGAGTGCGTCGAGGAGGCGCCCGAACCCGCCCGTCGGGTAGCCGAGAATTTCGCCACGGCGGAGGTCGCGTTCGCCCCGAAACCGCACCCGAGCCAGGAGCCACGCCGCACTTACGTCGCGCCACCGGTCACCGAACTTCGCCTCCAAGAGCGGGCGAAAGAAGTGCTCGAAGACGCCCCGGGTCGTGTGTTCGAGGAGGAACGATTCGATCGGGACGTCCTCGAAATCGGTGAAGTCGTCGTAGGTGCCACGCGTGGGAATCCCGCCGCGGACGTCGACGCCGAGAACGAGCATCCCGAGGCGAAACTTGTCGTAGAGACTCAGGTGCGGATAGGCGAGGATCTGGGCGGCCGTATCCATCGGGTGGACGGTCCCGTCGACGTAGTAGGCGTTCTTCCCGACACGCCACTCGATGGCGTCGCCGAGCCCAAGGTCGTCGGCGAGTTCGACGATGGTCTGTTCGGACGTCGAGAGGTGGTGGTAGAAGCGCTCGATCCGGTCGCCACCGGTTTCGTAGGTGGCTGCCAGCCCCCCGACACGGTCGCTTGCTTCGAAGACGTGCACGTCGTGGCCGTGGGACTGCAACCGGTACGCCGCCGACAGGCCGGCGATGCCCCCGCCGACGACACCGATCATTGCAGAAGAGTTGTCACCTGGCCAGGAAAGCCCTTGTCCTTTCTGGCAGTCGCCGCTGCGGATCGCGGCGTGCTGCACACGACAGCAACCCAGGACGGGCTGAGCGGCCCGGATCGTGAGTGCGCGGCGCCCACGCTCGCACAGCCATGACCATCCACGGGAGATCAACACACTCTGCAACGTGGTGGGCCTGGATCGGTCGATCCAGGGGGCAAGAGTCAGTGCGTCGGCACCTGGTGGGTCGCTACCTTTTTTGCCACACTGCTGAAACGAGGTGGTATGCTGACCGTCCGGGCGCCGGCCACGAGCGCCAACCTCGGGAGTGGCTTCGACGTCTTCGGCGTCGCCCTCTCGCGCCCGGCGGACGTCGTCCGCGTCGAAACGGCAGACGAGACGACGATTTCGGTCACCGGCGCGGGGAGCCAGTACATCCCCGAAGACCCGGAGAAAAACACTGTGGGGGCCGTCGCTGACGCCCTCGAGGCGCCGGCACATATCCGCATCGACAAGGGCGTTCGGCCGGCCTCGGGATTGGGCTCCTCTGCCGCCAGCGCGGCTGCCGCGGCCGTGGCCCTCAACGAACTGTACGACCGCGGCCGAACACGCGAGGAACTCGTCCCTGTCGCCGCCCGGGGGGAGGCCGTCGTCTCCGGCGATGCCCACGACGATAACGTCGCCCCAGCGATCCTCGGCGGGTTCACCATCGCCACTGACGACGGCGTCACCCGGATCGACGCCCAGGTGCCACTGGTGGCTTGCCTGCCCGATATCGTCATTTCGACCCGGGACGCCCGTCGGGTCGTCCCCGATGGAGCGAAGGTCAGCCAACTCGTCCAGACCGTCGGCAATGCGGCTCGGTTGGTCACTGGCATGCACCGCGACGACCCGGAACTCGTCGGCGATGGCATGTTCGATTCAGTCGTCACGCCCGCCCGCGCGAAGTTGATCGACGGGTACGACGACGTCCGCGAAGCCGCCTTTCAGGCGGGTGCGACCGGTGTCACCATCAGTGGGGCCGGACCGGCCGTCATCGCAGCCTGCCACGAGCACGACCGACGAGCTGTGGGGGTCGCCATGTTGGATGCCTTTCGTGACGTGGGCGTCGACGCGAAAGTCTACCCCACGCAAATCGGCGACGGCGCGCGCGTCTACCACGACAACCCAGACGAGCAGGCAGCTCCCGGTTCCTGAGGGATCGGTTTCGGGCCGTGTCACACGCTGTCGCGTCACTCCTCATTCTCTTGAGACGCTTCCGCCGGGCGGCCCTCTCCGTCGGAGACGCGTGACTCGCGCTCTCCCGGACTCCCCGTGGCCGTCCGAAAGCCCCCGGTCTCGGCCCGGCCGGAGAGTTCTCGCTGGGGGAAGGGGATCTTGATGCCCTCGGCTTCGAAGGCCGCCTTGACGGCGGCGACGACGGCATTCGTGGCCTGCCACTTTCGCGGTGGCGTCGGGCGGTCGATCCAGAAGCGGAGTTCGATAACCACCGCCGAATCGCCGAATTCCTTGAGAAACGCCTGTGGCGGCGGCGTCGGCTGAATGGCGTCGACCTCGTCCATCGCTTCCAGGGCAACGTCCCTCGCGTGATCCGGGTCGCTCGCGTAGTCCACCCCCACATCCAGCCTGATGCGGAGATGGCCCTTGCGGCTCCGGTTGGTGATCGGCTGGTTGGCGACAGTATCGTTCGGGATGACAACGAACTCGCCGTCGAAGTTCTCCAGTCGTGTGTTGACGATGGTGATGTCGGTGACGATGCCTTCGTCCCCGCCGATCTCGACCCAGTCGCCGATCGTGAACGGGCGGGAGAACATGAGGACGATCCCGGCGATGAGCGAGCCGAGGGTTTGGCGAGCCGCCAGCCCGACGACGATGCCCAGGAACCCGGCCCCGACGAGCAAGCCGGACAGGTCGACGCCCCAGATCGTGAGGCCGGTCGCGATGGCCAGCGAGAGAACCCCGAGTTGGCCGAAGCGCCGGAGGATCTCCTCTTGGTGGTCGGTGACACGGTCAGCACGTTCGCTGAACGCCTCGACGGCATCGTCAAACAATCCGATCGCCACGTACGCCAGAATGACGACAACGACAGTGACGGACAGATCAGCCACGAAATCCGCTGAGGATCCAATAGCGATCAGAATCGCGATGACCCAGTCGACCGACCCCCAGACGAGCAGTAACGCGACCGCCGCGACACTCACAAGGCCGAGCTGGACGAATCGAAGCACGACGACTCGAAGGCTCGCCGGCACGTGTTCCGCTGCTCGGCCGAGATAGCCGGCGGCGCCTTCCTCCGGCAGGGTGGCCCGCATCCGTGCCGAGAGCCACCGGATCACACGTGGCGCCACGACGACAGCGATGGCGAGCGTGACCAGAATCACTGCACCACTGACAGCAAGCCGCCCCTCAGTCGTCTGAAGCCCCGCCAGAAACGTCTCGAGCCGGTCGATGAGGCCACCGGTTTGGGGCAGGGGCATCCACCGGGCGGCACTCGGACTCATCGGATTGGTGATTGGGGCCAGCAAACTTGGGCCTGTCGCGACAGTACGGATACCGGTCCACGACGGTTCCAAGCCGTTCACGCACCCGTCAGCAGATTCCGGGTGTCCCCGAGGTGGACGTGGCCCCGGGCTTGTGAACACAGCTCGCTCCCCGACGTCGCGCCCATCAATCCCTGGCCACTCCGGGCTCGGCACCGCATCAGGCGTTTAATCGACAAGACGCCGACCTCGGTCGTCGTCCGTACAGATCGGCAGGCCAGTCCGTTCACCCGACTGGGACCCGTGGGTTCGACTGTCGGTGGAAGCGCTGGCTGTCCGTCGTCCGGACGGACTAGAGACCATCTCGGCGGAATCCAAGCACCAAGCGAGACCACGTTGGTGGGACCTGGCTCGAAATTGCGGACCACCAGCCACGTCTGTCAGGAACACTCCGTGGGACCGTCCTGCCTGGAGTCGTCCACGGGTCCCAGGCAGTCAATCGAACCGCCGGGCGAAACCGGAGGATGCCACGACACTAGAGGAGCCTAGTCGGTCGGATTCGTGGTGAAACCGGCGGTCGGTGAGGCGCCCCGCTGTGCGCAAAATCGCCGTACTCGGATGGTCTCCCTCCCCACACCGAAACAATTATCCGCAGTAGCGGAGCATTCCGCATCATGACGGAGATTATATTCGACTTCGAAGAACGTGTAGAAAGATCCGCAGACAAGGATTACCTCCTCTTCGAGGACCAACGGATTACGTACCAGGAGTTCGCCGATCGCGTGTGGAAGACGGCGAACGGCCTCCTCGACGCGGGGATCGCCCCGGGCGACCATGTTGCAGTGATGATGGAAAACTCCCCAGAGTGGTTGTACATCTCGAACGCCCTGGAGGAGATCAACGCGACACTCGTCCCGATCAACATCGAGTTACGGGGCGACGAGCTGTCGTACATCCTCTCGAATTCGGATTCACGGGCGGTCTTCCTCGACGAGGCGACGGTCGACCCGTACCTGGACGTGGAGTCGGATATGGACCTCGAGGTGGTCTGGGGCACAGACCGCGACGGAATGCACTCTCTCTCGGAATTGCAAAGTTCGGACACGAGCCCGCCGGACGTCGCGGAACCCGACGACCTCATCCCAGTCATCAACTATACCTCCGGGACGACCGGCCGGCCAAAGGGTGTCGTCCGTCGCGTGTCGGGGGACAGCGGGGGCGGCGGACTCATCCACCTCCTCAAGGAAGAATGTGGCTGGACCGAAGACGACGTCTTCTACACCCCTTGGCCGCTGTACCACGGCAACGCTCGCGGATTGAGTGCAGGAAACTCATTCAGTTTGGGCGCGACGCTCGCCCTGGACGAGGGCTTTACTGCCTCTGGGTTCTGGGACCGGATCGAACACTACGGCGCGACGACGTTCAACACCCTCGGGGCTGTCAACAAGATTCTCCTGAAACAGCCGAAAACCGAGGCCGAGGAGAACAACTCTGTCGATGTCGTCCTCACGGCCGGGATGCCCGAGGACGCCTGGGAGGAGTTCGAGGAGCGCTTCGGCGTCACGTGCAAGGAGTTCTACGCCGCCACCGACGGCCCCGCTATGTTTATCAACAAGAAGAACAAAGTCGGCGCGATGGGAGAGCCGGTATTTTGCGAGGCGAAAATCGTCGACGACGACGGGACCGAACTCGGCCCGAACGAAGTCGGCGAGCTGTGGGGTCGGTCGCTCAGCGGCGAACGGACGTTCGAGTACTACAAGCGACCCGACGCGACTGAGGAGGCCCACGAAGGCGCCTGGTACAAGACCGGCGATCTCGTCTACAAAGACGAGGACGATTATTACTACTTCGTCGACCGGAAGAAGTACTCGATCCGACGGAAAGGCGAGAACATCTCGACCTACGAGGTCGAACGAGCGATCGAAAAACATCCCGCCGTCGAAGAGGCCTGCGTCTACGGGATTCCGTCGGACCTCGGCGAGGACGAAGTCGCAACCAAAGTGATCCCCAAAGACGGCGAGAGCGTCGAACCCGAAGCGATTGCGGAGGCCGTCGAGGGTGAGATCGCCGAATTCGAAATTCCGAAGTACATCGAAGTAACCGACAGCATTCCAAAGACACCGACAGACAGATACCAAAAGATGAAACTCTCAGACGAAGGCGTCACCGACTCGATGTGGCGAAACCCCGAGGTGGTATAGATGGCGACGCATATCAACGGCGTCGGTATGACGAAGTTCGGCCGGTTCCCGGACCGGGGGCTGAGCGACCTCGGTGGCGAAGCCGTCGACGAGGCACTGGCCGACGCCGGTGTTAGTAAGGAAGACCTGGATCTTGCCGTCGTGGGCAACTCGGCGGCGGGCGTCATCACTGGCCAGACGGGTGTCCGGGGCCAGGCCACGCTCGTGGACCACGAGATCGGCGGGATTCCAATCATCAACACCGAGAACGCCTGTGCGACCGGATCGACCGCACTCCACCAGGCGCACCTGCACGTCAGCGCCGGCGCCGCCGACGTGGCGCTCGCGTTGGGCGTCGAGAAGCTCTACCTCGAGAACGACCGGGAGCGGACAAACAAGGCCTACCGGGGAGCGATGGGCGGCTCCGTCGACGTCGGCGACGACGATGACGAAGAGGGCTCTGGCGGGCCCGTCACGCTGGACTCGTACGCCGGTGGGGCAAATTCCTATCTCGAAGAAACCGAGTGCACCGAGTGGCACCTCGCCGAGGTGGCCGCCAAGAACCACCAGAACGCGTCGATGAACCCGAAGGCCCAGTACCAGGAGCCGTTCACGGTGGAGGACGTGCTCGAGTCACGGATGATCGTCCCGCCGCTGACCCTGTACATGTGCTCGCCGGTCGGGGACGGTGCCGCGGCGGCCATCGTCTCGCGAGAGGAAACCGACAACAGCGTCGAAATCCGGGCCTCCACCCTGAAGTCCGGCAGTGCCCGCGAAGGCGAACCCGGGGCGACCGACCGGGCCATTCAGGCAGCCTACGACGAAGGCGATACGGCCCCCGGCGACGTGGACGTCGCCGAAGTCCACGACGGCGCGTCGATGGGCGAGATATCCGCCTACGAGAGCCTGGGATTCTGCGAGAAGGGCGAGGGCTGGAAGCTCGTCGAAGACGGCGAGACGAGACTCGACGGCCGAATCCCCGTGAATACGAGCGGGGGGCTGGTCTCGCGCGGGCACCCGATCGGTGCCAGCGGCCTCGCGCAGGTCTACGAGCTCGTCCTGCAGCTGCGGGGTGACGCCGGCGACCGACAGGTCGACGACGTCGAACTCGCACTCGCCCAGAACCACGGCGGGTCCAACGGTATCGACGCCGGCGCCTCCTCCGTCCACATTCTCGAGTAGCCTGCGACGAGAACGGCTGTAGGGGGCCCGCATCCCCTTTCCACGGGCACCGGAAGTGCGACCGTCAGAGATGTGCACTGTCTTGCGTCGAGATGTTCCAAGATGCCGTCTCAGCAGCCGCTCAATGGGAATCGCCTGACCCCGTCCATCCGACGACGTTCGAGTCCGAGCGACTGTCGCCTCCACCCGCGGGCGAGATCCTGCCACGGCGTCGACCCGTTCAATCGGTCTAGGACGAATTGAATTTGTGCGGCGGGAGTGGTGGGTCCCGCCGCTCCTCGAATCCTATGCCGGCGCCGTGTGGTGGTTTTCGGATCCCAGCTCCCGTTGACGAAAACCTTTTAGGACCAGGTGTTGCGTCGTTAGGGGTATGACCTCAAATGCGAGTTACTTACAGCTCGATTCCGAGTACGAGGGCGGCGATGTCGATCTCCTCCGGCGCGAGGTACACCGCTTCGCCGAAGAGGAGATGCGGCCGATCGCCAGAGAGATGGATCAAATGCCCGCCGAGGAGTACCAGCAGCTAGCCGAGCGCCCGTCTATCGTCTGGGACTACGTCGAACAGTCCCGTGAACTGGGCTACCACCGGGTCGGCTGGCCCGAAGAGTTCGGCGGCATCGACATGTCCACCCAGGAGATGGTCGTCATGCGGGAGGAACTCGCCTGGGGCGACGCCGGCCTCTCGATCATGACCGGCCAGGCGGGGATCCAGTATGCGGCCGAGAGCGAGGAGCTCTTCGAGCGGATCGTCATTCCATTCCTCGAGGATACGAAAGGCGAGTACTTCGGCTGCTGGGGTGTCACCGAACCGCAACACGGCTCGGACACGATTGGCCACGGGACAGACAAGTTCGAAGATCCCGAGGCCGACCCGAGTTCCCCCCAAGCCACGATGGAAAAAGACGGCGACGAGTACGTCATCAACGGGCAGAAGTCCTCGTGGGTCTCGGGAGCGCCACTGGCGAGCCACGTCGCCCTCCAGGTGAACATGGACCCCAAGGGCGGCGAACCCGGCGGCAGCCTCGTCGTCGTCCCGCTGGACGCCGACGGCGTCACCAAAAGCGACCCGCTCGTCAAGATGGGTGATCGTGGCAACCTCCAGGGCGAGATCTTCTTCAATGACGTCAGGCTGGGCGAGGAGTATCTCATTCGAGACGCCGACACCCTCAAGCCGGGTTCGGGTCCGCAGGCCTACCCCCTGATCTTCACGCGGTCGAGTGCCAGCCTGGCGACATCGTCAGTCGGTCTTGCCCGTGCCGCCTTCGAAGAGGCGCTCGAGTACGCAAAGAACCGCGAGCAAGGTGGAAGACCGATCGTCGAACACCAGTCAGTCCAGGAGAAGCTCTACGAGATGTTCGAGAAGGTCGAGACAGCGAGAGCCTACTCGCGGCAGGTGAACGAACACGTCTCGGAATCCGAGGAGCCGTCCTACCGACACTCGCTGGCGGCACAGGTCTACTGCAACCGCATCGCCTTCGAGGTCGCCCACGAAGCAGTCGAAATCCACGGGGCCAACGGCATTACCAAAGACTACCACGTCGAGAAGCTCTTCAGGGACACCCGCGTCGACCTCATCAAGGACGGGACAATCGAGGTACTGGCCCTTGAAGCCGTCGGCGACGTCATCGACAACTACGGCGGCCCGGGCCTGTAGCCCTCTGGAACGGCGAGCTGTCGTCGCCGCGGCGTGACCCGCCTTCCACCGCAGCTGATCACAATACTCAACAGCGATCCAAGTCAAGAGCGCGGACATGGAGACGTTTCTCTCGGGAGGGACGGGGACGCCGAAGCTCCTGGCGGGCGTCCCCGATCGGAGCGAGGTGACCGTCGTCGGGAATACGGGGGATGACGCCGAGATAGGCGGCCACTTGGTCTGTCCGGATCTGGATACGGTGCTGTATCTCGAAGCGAGCTGCCTCGACCGCGATCGGTGGTGGGGCATCGAAGACGACACGACGACAACACACGACTCACTCCAGGAGATTGCCGAGACCGCTGGGCTCGATTCCGAGGCGGTTCGCCTCCCGGACGACAAGCAGACCGACGGTCGCGACATCGCTCGGTGGCGGCGCCTGTCCGGCGTCGGTGAACTGATGCTCATCGGCGATCGCGACCGGGCGGTCCACATTACCCGGACGAGTCTCCTCGACCGTGGACACACCCTGACCGAGGCGATGGAGATGCTGGCCCGGAGTGCTGACGCGCGGCTCACGCTCCTCCCGATGAGCGACGACCCCGTCGCCACCTATCTCCACACGCCAGACGGGGAACTACACTTCCAGGAGTTCTGGATCGCCCACAACAAGGAACCCACCGTGGTCGACATCGAGTACCGAGGAATCGACCGAGCGAAGCCAACCGAGGCAGTGATGGCCGCGCTCGAGGATCCCGTCATCGTCGGGCCGTCGAATCCGATCACGAGTATCGGCCCGATCATCGCCCTCGACGGCGTGGCGGATGCCCTCCATCAGACCCCGGTGGTCGCCGTGTCTCCATTCGTCGGGAACGACGTCTTCTCGGGGCCCGCGAAAAAACTCATGCGTGCCGAGGGGTACGAGCCGAATACGGCTGGCGTCGCCGACGCCTACCCGTTCGCAGACGCGTTCGTCCTCGATTCGTCCGATCCGACGGAGCTCGACAGGCCGGTCGTTCGGACTGACATCGAAATGACCGACGAGGCGAGTGCTGCCCGGGTCTACGAGGCCTGCCAACGCGCACTCGAAAAAGGGTAATCCCTCGGGCGACGGTGCGGAGGCGCTACAGGAGGCCGGGCTCGATGTCCTCGAGTTCGAGCGCCCGCTCGATGTAATCCAGTTCCGCGTCCCGCCACTCGACGGGGGCTTTCTCCTGGAGCATGTCGTCCTCTTTGAGTTCCTCGACGACGTCCTCGTCGCGTTCGAAGGGCTTCTCGTAGTTATTCATGTGGAATATCTCCTCAAAGTCCATGCGCGGGCGCTGTCCGCCAGCCATCGGGTGCTCGAAGGGATACCCGACGAGCTGCAGCGTGGCCGGACGACAGCGCTCCGGGATACCGAGAAGTTCCCAGGCTTCGGGGTTTCCGCCGCCGACACAGACGGTTCCAAGCCCCTGCTCCCAGGCCATCAGCGTTGCCTGTGCGACGCCCTGGCCGGCGTCGAAGTCGTTTGCCCCTGGCTCTTTCAGATTATCGAGCATGTCGTCGAACATCGGGATGAACTGCTCCTCGAGAACCTCCTTACGGGTCTCCATATCACCGAATCCGAGTGCGCCCGCCTCGACCAGCTCTCTGAGTTTGTCGTCCTGCTCATCGACGGCCTGGGGGTCGATGTACCAGAAGATGACGACGGGCGCGTTGTCCATCTGCCACTGCTGGATGAACGTGCCGAGACTCTCGAGCACCTCCTCGTCCGCTGCCGGCTGGCCGGGGAGGTCCTTGAAGACGACTACCGCCCGTAGGGACTGGACGTTCCCCCAGTGGGACGCGATCCGCGCCGCCTCAAGCATCCGCTGAATCTTCTCCGGCTCAACGGGCATGTAGGGTCGCAAGAATCGCGTCGACCGTCGCCGTCCAATGGCTTCACGAAGCTCCATGTTCACAGCCTCCCGGCCGTGCTGACGGCAGTCGGTTGATCACACTGGGCTCGCGCCCGTGTCGGGGGTAGTGATGCGTCGAGAATCGCCGGCCGATCTACGTCACGTAATGCCATACGGATGTCTGGCTCTCCTCTGTGTGGTATAAAAGTACCGAAGTGGCAAACTCCGGGGCGCTGACGGCGTGATTCGGCTGTCCGCCGATCAAATGCCAAAAGTTAACTACCGCTCCGAATCTCGGTTCCATGTTTGTGATGCCACCCATGCCGGAGTGTGCTCGGACCGCTCCGATCCGGGTGGGTGTCGTGTGCAACCCGTCTTCACTGGTAAGGGCGCGTTTCGTTTTTCACGCTGCGAACAGTCACCGGAATTCGTCGTGCCCCCAGGATTGCGCGTCGATGGCTCGAATGAATCCCAGCGACGAGCAGGGGAGTCGGACGGTCCCCACTATCCAGAACAGCGTCGCTCGCGTCAGAGCGAGCCCGGATCGGACAGCAGTAGCGCCCGATCACCGGCGGACCGAAGCGGCGCACTGAAACAATCCGTTGTGGCAGCCGGGCTGTGAAGTGCGAGTCCCGGGGCCGACAGGTCCTTGGCACCAACCGGCCTACACTCCGAAAATGCCGCGGACGAACTCATCGCCCGACCAACCCGCCACAGGGACAGCTGCGGAGCCGGTGACCCACGGCAGACAGCAGATTCGGTGCGACGGCGGCAGCGACACGTCACCACCCCCCGATGCGGACGAGCCATCCACGGCGGCCGACGAGGTGAACACGCAGGAGTCCCTCCGTGCCAGCCGGACGATGGATCCCCGTGATCGGCTCGCGCGATTCGTTGAGCGACTCCCCCTCGCCGCCGGATCGTTCATTGGGGCGACGGCACTGTTGATTCCGTACATCGCGATCACGGCGGTGACCTCCGTCGCCGCCAATCGGGGGAACGCACTCGCCGTCGCTGCCGACATGTTCTTTACGATCGTGACGTTCGGAGCGGGCGAACGATTCGTCAACGGGTTCGTCTCCGTGGCAGCCGTCAGTTCCCTGCGAAACGTTCGACCGAGTGACTATCCCTCGATCGAGGCGGAACTCGAGGCGTCGCTCTCACTCCTCCAGGCCGAACCGGAGGCCGCCATCTTGCTCCTCTACGTTGCGGGACCGTGGATCCTCTATCTTGGCGGCCGGTATCTCTCCCGTCACTACGCGATGGCCGAGACCGAAGGGGCCTTCGCACTCGCAGGCGCAACGGTCGCGACAGGCACGTTCCCGGTGCTCGTGGTGTTGGGAATCGTGTTTCAGCCACCAGACCTCGTACGGGCGGTCCTGTTCTTCGGGCTCGTCCTCCCCGCAGTCATCGGGGCAATCGGCGGACTGTCCGTCTACGCGTTTCGGCACGAACGAACCGCCCTCAGCAAGGGAATCGGGTGGCTGGGTGTCGGCGTGGCCATCCTGGTTTCGTTTGTGCTCTCGCCCTGGCTGCCGCTGTCCCTCGACCTCGCCCAGCGAGCAGCCGTCGCCGGGATGGGCGTGCTGGCAGCGACCTCCCTGACCATCGAACCGACGCCGGTGACAGTGCTCATCTTCCTCGCTGCCGCGGCCGCGGCCGTTCTCGCCGGCTACGCTCGGGCGTGGCTCGCCCGAGACGCGGTCGATACCCGGGTCGACGGAGTGCGTCTCGGCGCGAGCGTCGTGCTCGGATACCTCGGCGCCGTTGTCCTTCTCGGAGCAGTCCTTCCGCTTTCGAGGATTTTGCTCGGGGTCCCCGTGGAGGCCGTAGCCACATTCGCGACCGCCCAGCCCGACGTGGCGAGCTACCTCCGAATTGTGCTGGTCGGTGGCGTCCTCTTCCCGCTCGTGTGTTGTTCCCTCGGTGGCTACCTCGGTGCCCGATCAATCGAAGCGGGTGCGTCGGACCGGCTCTGACGTCCCGTGACGAGGGATTCAACCACGTCGACGACGACCCCCAGACATGGCCAGCACAGTTGTGCTCGGTGTCGGGGTCGTCGCGGTCATCGGACTCCTCGGCTGTAGCGCGTTTTTCTCCAGTGCCGAAATGGCGATCTTCTCTCTCGATCCCGACTGGAACGCACAGACCCGTTCGACCGACCGCCCCACCGCGACGCTCGCCGATCTCATGGCCGATCCACACCGACTGCTCGTGACGCTTCTCGTCGGCAACAACGTTGTCAACGTCGCCATCGCCAGTGTCCTCACCATGCTCGTCGCGGCGTTCCTGCCGCCGGGACCGGCGGTCCTCGCCACGACTGTCGTGGCCAGCCTGCTGGTGTTGATCTTCGGCGAAATCGTCCCGAAAGCCTACGGGCTCGGCAACGCCCGCGAGTGGGCCATCACCGTCGCGCCTGTGATCACCGCCGTCGAATGGCTCCTCTCGCCGCTCATCTCGGTGCTCGATTGGCTCACGAGTGCAATCCACACCCGACTCAACGGCGATCGCGGGATCGAACGCCCGTATCTTGAGTGAACGGGGCGTGTCCGCGGTCCTAGACCCGCTCGATGATCGTCCCGATGCCCTGGCCGAAGCCGATACACATGGCCGAGAGTCCGTAGTCCTGGCCGGTACGCTCCAACTCGTGGGCAAGCTTGGTGAGGAGCGCCGCGCCAGTGGCTCCCAGCGGGTGACCGTGGGCGATTGCGCCGCCGTTGACGTTGGTGTCCTCCCACGAGGCGCCGATCTCGTCGAGCCAGAACGGAATCACTGAGGCAAACGCCTCGTTGACCTCGAAGATGTCGATGTCACCGACGTCCATGTCGGCCTTCTCGAGGACG
>CAYLJD010000063.1:0-14147 GCA_964383875.1 uncultured Halobacteriales archaeon | reverse complement strand
TCTTCATCGACGAAATCGACGCGATCGCGTCGAAACGCACCGAGTCGAAGACCTCCGGCGACGCCGAGGTCCAGCGGACGATGATGCAGCTCCTCTCGGAGATGGACGGCTTCGAGGACCGCGGCGAGATCCGCCTCGTGGCGGCAACCAACCGCTTCGACATGCTGGACCGGGCGATCCTCCGCCCCGGCCGGTTCGACCGCTTGATCGAGATTCCGATGCCGGACTGGGACGGCCGCAAGCGTATCCTCGAGATCCACTCCGACGAGATCGCGCTGGGCGATGACGTTGATCTCGCGCGGTTGGCGAGCGACACGGAGGGATTCTCGGGGGCGGAGCTGGCGAGTCTCACCACCGAGGCGGGCATGTTCGCCATCCGCGACGAACGCACCGACGTCACGATGGCGGATTTCGAGGACGCGCTCGAGAAAGTCACCGACGACGAGAACGCCGCAGGCCAGCCCGTCGCGTTTGCCTGACGGGTTTGTTCGGGAGCGACACAGCACGGCCCAAGCACTCACCACGTGTGGAGACGTGAAAGCGGCGCACCGGGGTGGCGAGCTGCGTGCCGCTCAGTCTTCGGTCGTCGTCGTGTCGATGTCCTTCTCGCCGACGTGGATCGCGAGGCCGTCCTGAGCGACCTTCTCGGCGAGCACCGCACACTTGACACGCATCGGCGAAATGTCGACCCCGAGCATCTCGATGACGTCGTCGCGGTCGAGGGCTTCGAGATCCTCGACCGGCATGCCGGTGAGGCGCTCGGAGAGCATCGAGGCCGACGCCTGTGAGATCGCACAGCCGTCGCCGCGGAACGCCACCGCCTCGACCGTCTCACCGGCGTCGTCGAGGACCACGTCCATCTCGATCGTGTCGCCGCACATCGGGTTCTCGCCGGCGTGGGTAAACGTCGGGTCCTCGAGTTCGCCGTAGTTGCGTGGCGACTTGTAGTGGTCGAGGATCTGCTGACGGTACATGTCAGAGCCGCCGATGCCCATTGGTAAATCCGTCTAGTCGGGTCCGGGGGAAAAGGATTCCGAGGCAGCCGCCGTCCGGCGGGTGGTTAGGACCGCCGTCTCAGGTAGAGGGCGGCCGTCAGGAGGGCCAGCACCGCCACGGCCGGCCCGAAGCCGGGCCCACTGCCGCCCTCGCTCTCCATCCCGAGGAACGATCGAGCGCGCTCAGTATCCATCGTCGGGAAGTCCCGGTCGCCCTCGCCGGGCATGTACACCGTCGTGTCCGCGTCCACGTACGCTAATGATTGGACGGCCTCACGAGACGCGCCAGCGTCGACGACGTCACTCACGTGGACGTACGTATTGCCGGTTCCATTGTCGATCCGGGCCACGACATCGGTAATCGTCGGGACGTCCTGTTCGGTCACCAGGGCGTCGCGGAGGGGTTCGAGGGTCTGAAAGGCCGCACCGAATTCGAGGCGGAACCCGTCGGCGTCGTAGGAACTTTCGAGCGTCGCCGTCCGCGGTCCGGACTCCCGAAGTCCGGTGAGTATCGCTGCCATCTCGGGATCCTCGACCGCCGAGGCGTTCAGCTGGCCGAACAACTGCTCGAAGAGGCCGTCACCGTCGAGCAGCGCCGAGCCATCGAAACTGATGCGGTCACCGTCGCTTGCGCCCGTGAGTTCGATGTCACTGTTGATCCGGGGCAGGTCGCGGGTTTCGAGTTCCTCGACATAGGCCTGCCAGTTCTCCGCGCTCGCGTGGAGTTCGAAGTCGAGCTGCACGGTGTCGCTGTCCGGATGAGTCAGCGACCCCGACCACGTGGTCGTCTGTTCCAGGCCGGCTGCCGCCTGCGCTTCGAGCTGCTCGCGGAGCTGTGCCGGGTTGCCGGCGTAGGCCTGCCCGGCACTACTCTGGAGGGACTCGGCGACCTCGAAGTACGCGAGCATGAGGCCCTGGTACTCCGAGAGGTCCAGCGAGAGTGCCACAGACGGATCGCCGTTCTGGACGTCGTAGCTGACACTCGCTTCGTTGATCGTCGTCGCCTGGAGTTCGGTCGCCAGCCGATCGGCCTGCTCCGCCGAGACGTCCGGATTCTCGGCGAGCGCGGCGCGGGCCATCTCGGCGAGTCCCGCGTCGATCCCGCGGTAGGTGAGGGTGTAGCTGGTGTCGAGGCGCGGGCGGTCACCGGTGCTCTCGGAGAGCGAGAGGGTGTCGATCGACACCTCGACGCTCCCGCCGAGCGACTCGGCCGGCGCGCCGTACTGGGCCAGGAGGGCGTCCCTGGCGACAGACCGGTTGGCCCACTGGTCGGCTGTCGCCTGCCCGACGGGCTGGTTCTGCTCGACCGAGAGGGTGTAGGCGTCCCCACTCTCGCGGAGCGTCGCGGCGAGGTGCGTGTCTGGGCCGAGGGGAACGGACGTATCGGCCTCGAAGTCACCGGTGAACTGCAGATCCGAGGCCGACATCGTCAGCTCGCCGCTCGTCGCCGCCGATCGGACGAGCTGGGTCATGCCGGATTCGTCGACGAGTGTCGTCCCGAACGTCAGGTCCGACCGTGACGTCTCGCTGGTCGACTCCGCGTCGAGATGGAGCTGGAGGGACTCGACCTGCTGCGGCTGGGGGAACGACAGGGAGCCGTTCGCCTGGAGGCTCTCTGCATTGGCCGCCGCGGACAGCGACCCCTGCGCATCGGGGGCTTGCTCGACCGGGTCCTCGACCAGCCCGTACACGAGGCCCGCGGCGATGTCGGCATCGAACGCGGCGCTGGTATCGTCGTCCGATTCGTCGGCGGCGTAGACGAGGACGGCGTCGCCGTCGTCCTCGACGTAAATCTCGTCGGCCGGTGCTGGCTCGGACGACTCAGGCTGGGCCACGCCGGCACCAGCGAAGGTCGCACTGGCGACGACGAGGACCACCATGGCGGTCACCACGGCGCGTGCGGAGCGGCTGGTCATCGGTCAGATCCTCCCGAAATCGGTCGGCCAAACGCTACCGGTCGGGAAGCGTGCGGGGACCTGGGCATCACTCAAAATATTCGGACGGTCCTTATCAAACTCCTGAAATCGTGCAGTTCGGAGGTCTGGCGTCAGGCAAACAGCTGCCGGGCGTCGTCGACCGCTTCGACGAGCGCGTCGATCTCGGCTCTCGTGTTGTAGACGTAGAAGCTGGCGCGCGCCGAGGCGGTGATTCCCAGAATCTCGTGGAGCGGCTGCGTGCAGTGGTCACCGGCCCGGATCGCGACGGCGTGGTCGTTGAGCACCTCCGAGAGATCGTGCCCGTGGACCCCGTCGAGGTTGAACGAGACGAGGCCACCGCGGGGCTCCCCTGCCGGTGGTCCGTAGGTTTCGATATCGTCGAACGCGGCAAAGCGCTCGAGGGCGTACTGGGCGAGGGCGTTCTCGTGACGGCGAATGTTCTCCATGCCCAGGTCGTCGAGGTAGTCGGCGGCGGCCGCGAGCGCGATCCCCTGACAGATGACCGGGGTCCCGGCCTCGTACTTCCACGGCAGGTCGTTCCAGGTGCTGTCCTCGAAGCCCACCTTCCTGATCATCATGCCGCCGTAATTGAACGGCGCCATCTCCTCGAGCAGGTGGCGCTTGCCGTAGAGGCAGCCGATGCCGGTAGGGCCGGCCATCTTGTGCCCGGAGAAGGCGTAGAAATCGGCGTCGATGGCCTCGACGTCGACCGGCATGTTCGGCACCGCCTGCGCGCCGTCGACGAAGATGTACGCGTCGTGGTCGTGGGCGATGTCAGCGAGGTCGCCGACCGGGTTGATCGTCCCGAGGGTGTTCGACACGTGGGCGACGCTGACGAGCTGGGTGTCGTCGGTGATCAGTTCCCGGGCGTGGTCCATGTCGAGGTGGCCGTCGTCGGTCACCCGGATGAACTTGACCGTCGCCCCGGTCCGCTTGCCGATCTGCTGCCAGGTGACGAGCGAGGCGTGGTGTTCCATCTGGGTCGTGACGATCTCGTCGTCGGGACCGAGTTCGTTGAGCCCGTACGCGTAGGCGACCAGGTTCTCGGACTCCGTCGTGTTCTTCGTAAACACCATCTCCTCGCGGCCGCCGCTCGCGCCGACGAACGCGGCGAGCCGGTCGTGGGCGTCCTCGTAGGCGATCGAGGCTTCCTGGCTGAGCTGGTGGAGCCCCCGGTGGACGTTGGCGTTCGTCGTCCGGTAGTAGTCGGCGATCGTCTCGATCACCGGTTCCGGCGTCTGGGTCGTCGCCGCGTTGTCGAGATAGACGACTTGCGTGCCGCCGAACTCCCGCTGCAGGATCGGAAAGTCCTCGCGGATGGCCGCGACGTCGAGCGGCTCTGATGTCGTCTCGGGGGTTCCCATTGCGTCAACAGAGGGGTTCCACGGGCAACATTATTTCGGTTTCCCGAAACCGAGATTCGACTGGCGCCAAGTTTGCCCGGCTCACCGGTCCGTTCAAGCGTCGCGTCACCAGTCCAGCCCCCGCCATAGATTGAAGGAATGACCCACCAACGTGGCGGGCATGGCCGACGAGCCCTACGGCGACCCGTCGGTGCCGACCGACGAACGCGTTGCGGATCTACTGGCCAGAATGACGGTCCCCGAAAAGGCCGGCCAGCTGGCCGGCTTCAGTCCGGATCTGGACGAGTCGACGATCGACGAGGCGATCGACGAGATCGCCACAGTGGGATTTGGCAGCGTCTCCCCGACGGCCGTCGCGCTCTCGGCGGACGCAGACGCGACCGACGTCGCACACTTCGTGCACGACGTCCAGCGGGCCGCCGTGGAGGAGACGCGGCTCGGCATCCCCGCGTTGACGGCGAGCGATGCCACGCACGGCCACGCCTTCGTCGCCGGGACCACGGTCTTCCCGCACGGACTCGGGATGGCCGCGACGCGGGATCCCGGGCTCATCGAGCGTGTGTCACAGGCAACCGCCCGTGAGATGCGCGCGACCGGCGTCGTCCAGAACTACGCGCCCATCGCGGACGTCGCCCGGGACCCGCGGTGGGGCCGAACCTTCGAGACTTACGGCGAAAGTCCATACCTCGCGGCGGCCTGTGTCGAGGCGGCCGTCCGGGGATACCGGGGCGGTGACGTCGCCCCGACGGCGAAGCACTTTCCGGCGTACGGCGAGCCGGTCCGGGGCGAGGATACGGCCCCGGTCGATCGTCCTCCAGCGTATCTGCACCGAGTCTTCCTGCCGCCGTTCCACGCGGCGGTCGGGGCCAGCGTCGACGCCGTGATGCCCAGCTACAATTCGATCGACGGCGTGCCGGTCCACGCGTCGCCCGACCACCTCCGCGACCGCCTGCGAACGGATCTCGGGTCCGAGGCGGTCGTGGTCTCTGACTGGAACGGTGTCGCCCAGCTGCACGAGGACCACTTCGTGGCCGGCTCCTGGGCCGATGCCGTGCGCCAGACGGTCGAGGCTGGGCTCGATATCGCCTCCATCGGCGGTCGTGCCTACGCGGAGACGCTCGTCGACGCCGTCGAACGTGGCGACATCGACGAGGCGCGCCTCGACGAGAGTGTGCGGCGCGTCCTGCGCCTGAAGGTTGAGCTCGGGTTGTTCGAAGAACCGGTGGTGGATGCCGACGACGTCGAGTCGGCGCTTCGCACCGACGCGCACCAGGACCTCGCCCGAGAGGCCGCCAGACGCACCATGACGCTCCTCGCGAACGAGGGAGCGGTATTGCCGTTCGATCCGTCGTGCGACGCCGTCGCGGTCGTTGGCCCGAACGCGGACGACCCCGTCGCCCAGTGTGGTGGGTGGACCCGGACCGGCCGGGACGAATCCGTCACCACCATCCGAGACGGCATCGAGGCCGTCGTGGACGAGTCGACCGACGTGCGGTACGAACCGGGAACGACGATCCGTGACCGGCTCGACGCCCCGGCCGCGCGGGAGGCCGCCGCCGACGCTGACGTCGCCGTCGTCGCGCTCGGCGAGGACGCGTACGTACACGAGTTCGTCCCGCCGGATTGGTCGACCGACCACGCCGCAACGTTCCCCCGCCGACAGGACCTGTCGCTACCCGAGGCCCAGCGAGCGCTGCTCGAAGCGGTGCACGCGACAGGAACACCGACGGCCCTCGTCCTGGTGACCGGCCGCCCCCTCGCGATCCCGTGGGCCGCGACACACGTTCCGGGGATCCTCATGGCCTACTATCCGGGTGCCGACGGTGGACTGGCGGTCGCCGAGACGCTGTTCGGCGCCCACAACCCGAGCGGCCGGCTCCCGATCTCGGTCCCACAGTCGACCGGCCACCTGCCGACGCGGTTCAACCACCTGCCCCATCCATCGCCGGT
This sequence comes from uncultured Halobacteriales archaeon, assembly GCA_964383875.1. Classification (GTDB taxonomy): domain Archaea; phylum Halobacteriota; class Halobacteria; order Halobacteriales; family Haloarculaceae; genus CAYLJD01. Next base: position 7,901 of record CAYLJD010000063.1, on the reverse strand, counting down.
CGGCGACGGCGCTCACCAGCCGTCATACGACCCACTGTTCGCCTTCGGCCACGGCCTGAGCTACACGTCCTTCGAACGGAGCCAGCCGACAGTCACTCCCGAAACGGTCGCGCCGGACGAATCTGTGACCGTCTCGGTCGACGTGCGGAACGCTGGCGATCGCCCTGGGCGCCACGCGCTGGATGTCTTCGTGCGCGACGAGGTGAGTTCGCGGGTCACACCAGTCCGGGAGTGGCGCGGGATGGCCGCGACGTCGCTGGCACCGGGCGATCGCGAGACGCTCTCGGTGCGTGTCGACGGAGCCGACCTCGGCGTGGTCCAGCCGGACGGCCGTCGGGTCGTCGAACCCGGCGAGTTCACGGTGATAGTGGGCGAGGATACAGCCGGGTTCGCGGTCCGTGAGAGCTAGCCGAGCCGGAGGTATTGCGCGTGGCGCGTCCCCGGGAGCTCGAGGACGTGCTCCTCGTCGACGAAGCCGTGCTCGACTGCGAGAGTAACCGTCCGGGTCCCGACGAGATTAGCGGTCGCGCAGGCGGCCAGGCGATCGACGACCCGCTCCTCCGTGACGCCGATCTCGGCGTTATCGGGGGCGTAGAACTCCTCCGTTACGGTCAAACTGATCTGTCCGTTCTCGAAAGTGTCGCCGATGACATCGGCGTCACAGACGGACACGAGGAGCCCCTCTTTCGTGTCCCGCTCCGTGAGAACGAGGTCGGTCATTCGAGAAGTTGTTCTTGCTGGTCCTGCCGCATCGCTTCAGCCTCTTCGGCGACGTCCTCGGCGCGCTCGTCCTCGCCGACAGTTTCGAGGGCAATCGCCTGTTCTTCGAGGAGGTCGGCGGTCCGGAAGCCGAGCCGGATGGCGTTCTCGAAGCAGTTCAACGCGTCCTCGGCCAGGCCGCGCTCGTTGAGCATCAGGCCGCGGTTGTACCAGGCCTCGCCGAAACGCGGGTCGAGTTCGACCGCCCGTTCGGCGTGCTCGAGTGCGGCTTCGACGCGGCCGAACTCCCAGAGTGCGTATGCGAGGTTCGTCTCGGCCGTCGCGGCGTGTTCGCCGTCGTCGTCGATCCGGAGCGCCTCCTCGTAGGCGCCGATGGCTGCGTCGTACTCCTCGAGTTCCGCGTGCGCGACTCCCTTGTTGACCCAGGCCTCCTGGGCAACGGCGTCGTCGTCCGCGTACCGGGCGGCGCGTTCGAAGGTGTCGACGGCCTGCTCGTGGCGGTTGATCCCGATGTAGCCAAGGCCCACGTCGAGCAGGGCCTCGGCGTCGACGTCCGCGGGGACGACGTTGGCGTCGTCGAGCATGTCGGGGAGGGCGTGTGAATCGACGGGATCGACCAGACTCGGGTCCGGCTCGACGTCCGGCTCGAGGTCGAACCCCTCGTAGGGCTCGTCGAACCCCTGGCCGTGGGAGAACTCGTGGTCGTCGGGGTCGTCGGTCATTGCTCGACCTTGACCGGGCGCGGGGTTAAGCCCTACGTCCCGCCATGCGGGTATAGTTTCACGCTCGCGGGCACGTCTGCAGGGGGTGGGTCACCTGACCGAGCGGGCACACTGGTCGGTAAACTACCCCACCCTACTTCGCTCGGTCTGACAACCTCGCTTCGTTTAGGGAGGGGTCCGGCCTCCTCGTTCGGTCCACTCACTCCCTGAGGCCGGAGGCTCCGCCTCGAAACTGCTGACCACCCACTCGACCCTGCGCCAGCTAAGCCGCGCGGCCTGGATAGGCGGCAATACGGCGCACGGCACGACTCGCGAGAAGGGCGATGGCGATTTCGAGGCCGCCGGCAGTCAGAAACGCCGCGAGATAGCCGAAGCGGGCCGTGACGAGGCCCCCGACGAGGAATCCACTGAGCATGCCGAGACTCCCGAACACGTTGAATCCGCCCATCGCCACTCCCCGGTCGGCGGACGAACTGACGTCCGTCACGAGCGCCATCGTCGACGGCGAGACGACCGCGCCACAGAGGCCGACTGCGACGAGCGACCCCGCCGCCAGTGCGTACATGGGCGCGATCCCCACCGCGATGATCGCGACGCCGTAGAGGATCGAACCCACGACGACTGGGCGAAACCGACCGAGCCGATCAGACGCCGCACCGGCGTGGTACTGGAGCGCGGCAAACGGGACGAAAAACAGCGCAAGCGTGAGCCCGGCCAGTCGGGCGTCGAGGCCGAATACGTCCCGGAAGTACGCGACGCCGGCGAGTGCCAGAAAGCCGGCCGTGAGCCGGTCGACGAAGCCGAACGCGTACGGGACGAGCAGAGTGGGTCGGCCCCGGACGTGTGCCACCAGATCGCCTATCCCCAGCCCGGCCACCGGGCTCCGGTCGGTGACTGTCGCGGCAAGCCCACCGGCGCCGGTCAGCAGGGCCGCGCCGGCATACAGGGGCAACAGTGGGCCGGCGGCAGCGAGGATGCCGCCCCCGATCGCGCCGAGCGCGGCACCGACACCGATGGCCGCCCCGGCGGCGCCCATGTTTCGGCCGTGGCCACCCCCGAGGTCCATCAACATCGTGATGGCGAGCGAATACGCCCCGATGGTGAAGGCACCACCGACCACCCGAAGCGCGATGACGGCGTCGAACCCGAGCCCGAGCGGTGGGCTCACCGCGACTGCGATGTAACTCGCGGCTCCACCGAGAGCGCCGACGACGACCAGGGGGCTCCGGCGGCCGAGGGTGTCGCTCGCGGCGCCCCAGACAGCGGCGAAGCTGACGAACGCACCGAACTCGGCGACGAGAAACCACGTCCCCGCGAGGATGCTGTCGCCGCCACCAAGCGCGGCGACCGTATCCGCCAAGCCAGGGTAGAGGACCACCTGTGAAACCAGGACGCTCCAGACGACGAGCGCGAGTCGACGGCGATCTCCCATCTCCGGCAGATGGTGCAACGGGCCAGCCGAAAGGCCTTCGCTGTGGTGATCGGTGTTCGGTCGGTCGCGTCCTCGAATCAGTCAGCGATGGTCGACGCCAGCGTCGGGTACGGGGGATGCCTGGCCCGGACGCACCGGCGCAGTGCCCGCCTTCTAACCCCCAGGAATAACGTCAGGGCCATCCAATCCGATCGCATGCGACTCTTCGTCAGTGTCGACTTGGACGGCCTCGCTGACGAGGTCGTTGCCGTCCAGGACCGACTGGTAGACGCCAGCGGGCTGACTCTCACCGATCCCGAACAGGCTCACGTGACGCTGAAGTTCCTCGGCGACACTGACGAGTCTCAGCTACCCGCACTCGCCGAGGCCCTCGAGACAGCCGTCGCGGACGCGGGCGTCGGGCCATTCGAAGCGACGTTCGGTGGCCTCGGCGTCTTCCCCAGTCTGGACTACATCAGCGTCGTCTGGCTCGGTGTTCGGGACGGCGCTGGCGTCGACGAGTTGACCAGACTCCACGAGGCCGTCGAGGACCGAACCACGGCTCTCGGGTTCGACCCCGAGGACCACGAGTTTACCCCGCACGTCACGCTGGCCCGGATGGAACACGCGGGCGGGAAGGAACGCGTCCAGGACGTCGTCCGCGAGCGCGATCCGACAGTCGGGACGATGACCGTCTCCGAGATCCGCCTCACCGAGAGCGTGTTGCGATCCGACGGTCCGGTCTACGAGACGGTCGACCGGGTCCAACTGTGAGGGGACGGGCTGCTTTAGGCCGGCCAAAAACATCAGTTTCGTGATATCTATAGGGAGTGGGACCGAACCCACGGCCGCATGGCGGCCATCGAGAACCTGGTCTTCGTGTTCCTCGCCGGGCTAATCACTGCCCTGGCTACCGGCCTCGGCGCCATCCCATTTTTCGTCGTGTCGGACATCGGCGACCGGTGGAACGTCGTCCTCTGGGGGATCGCCTCGGGGATCATGGTGTCGGCATCGCTGTTCGGTCTGATCCGGGAAGGGCTCCAGTACGGCGACCCGATCCTCGTGGTTCCCGGGCTCCTGACGGGGGTGCTCCTGGTGATCGTCGGCCACCACGTCATCTCCCACTCGAACATCGACCCGAAAGAGTACGAGGAAGCCGACTTCACCAAGCTCGTGCTTATCCTCGGCGTGCTGACGGTCCACAGCTTCCCCGAGGGGGTCGCGGTCGGCGTCGCCTTCGCGGAGCTGAACCTCGTCGGGGCGGAGACGCTCCCGCTGTTCGGATTCGGCGTCCCGATTCTCGGCCTGTTCATGACTATCGCCATCTCGATCCACAACATTCCGGAGGGCGTCGCCATCTCCATCCCACTCGAGGCGATGGGTGTCTCGAACCTCCGCAAGGTGTGGTGGGCGGTCTTCTCCAGCCTGCCCCAGCCGATCGGTGCCGTGATCGCCTTCTACTTCGTGACCCTCGCCATCGAGTTCCTGCCGTTCGGCTTCGGCTTCGCCGCGGGGGCAATGATCTACCTCGTGGCCACCGAGTTCATCCCCGAGGCGCTGGACGCGGGAAGCGGACTGCCCACCGGCGGTCGGCCGGAGTTGATCGGTGGCCTGCTGGCCGGATTCATCGCCATGGTGCCGCTGGCCTTCGTCTAGCCGTGGGCTGCCGGCCGGATCCGGCTCCGATCGAAGGAACACACCTTTAACCGAGCGCGGGGAATTCGCCGGGTATGGGAAAGAAGTCGAAGGCCAAAAAGAAGCGCCTGGCGAAACTCGAACGCCAGGACACCAGGGTGCCGGCCTGGGTCATCCTCAAGACCGATCGCGAGACCCAGCGCAACCCCAAGCGGCGCCACTGGCGTCGAAGCGATACCGACGAATGAGCGCCGGTGATTTCGAGGAGCGGGTCATGACGGTCCCGCTGCGGGACGCCACCGCAGCCGTAGCGACCGAGCGCGCCGACGCAGCCATGCGGATCGTCCGCGAGCACCTCGCCCAGCACTTCTCCGTCGACGAGACGGCCGTCCGCCTCGATCCGTCCATCAACGAGGCCATCTGGACCGACGGCCGCCAGAACCCGCCGCGGCGCCTCCGCGTCCGTGCCGCGCGCTTCGAGGAGGAGGGTGAGGGCGTCGTCGAGGCCGAGACCGCCGAGTAAACGGTGCTGCGCGCCGCCTTCTCCGGCTCGGCGTACGTCGGCGTCTTCGCCCGAGCGACAGACGCGTACCTGCTGGTGCGCCCAGACGTCGACGACACCCTCCAGGACGCGTGTGCCGAGGAGCTCGGCGTGCCGGCCGTGGCCACCACGGTGGGCGGCGCCGGCACGGTCGGGGCACTCGCCGTCGGGAACAGCCACGGACTGGTCGTCACGAGCCGCGTTCGCGACCGGGAACGCGAGCGGATGGCGTCGACGGTCGAAGGTCCCATCGTGGAGCTGCCCGGACGGATCAACGCGGCGGGGAACGTCGTCCTCGCCAACGACACCGGGGCCGTCGTGCACCCGGACCTCTCGGCGGCGGCCGTCGATGCCGTCGCGGATGGACTCGACGTCCCCGTGACGCGTGGGGACCTCGCGGGCGTCCAGACGGTCGGGACGGCGGCGGTCGCGACAAACGACGGTGTGCTCTGTCACCCGAAAGCGACCGACGAGGAACTCGATGCCGTTGAGGAGGCACTCGGGGTGCCGGCAGACATCGGGACCGTCAACTACGGCGGCCCCCTCGTCGGCGCCGGCCTGGTGGCAAACGCAAACGGCTACGTCGTTGGCGAGGCGACGAGTGGGCCGGAATTAGGGCGGATCGACGCCACTCTTGGCTACGTGGAGTGACACGGGCCACCCGGGATCGAAACAGGTGGGACGCCGGTGGCGCGACAACACCCGAAACTGTCCCTGGGCCGAGACGGGAGGTATGGGAAGATTCTTCCGGCTCCCTCCCCCACCGACGAACATGACGGAATTCACGGTCGCCGGGAGCTGGAAGGCCCGCGATGGCTGGCAGCGCTTCGAGACGCCAATCGAGGCGCCGAACGAAGCCGTCGCCACGGAGCGGGCGTTCGCCGAACTCGGCTCCCGCCACGGCCTGAAACGGACCCAGATCGAGATCGAGGAGGTCCGGACATGAGCGCTGGCGGTGCCGACCGCGAGCTCCAAGAGCTCGTCCAGGAGCTGGAGGCGATCGAGCAACGCCGCGAGGCCCTCCAGGCGGAGGTCCAGACGCTCCGCACCCAGCAGGGCCAGATCGACGACGCCATCGAGTCCATCGAAGGACTCGAGAGCGGTTCGACAGTCCAAGTCCCACTGGGTGGCGGGGCGTTCGTCCGAGCGGAGATCGCTGACATCGACGAGGTGATCGTCGGCCTGGGCGGGGGGTATGCCGCCGAGCGCGACGCCGACGGCGCCATCGACTCCCTCGAGTCCAAAAAGGACGTCCTCGACGACCGTATCGAAGATATCCAGGCGGACATCGCCGAACTCGAGAGTGAGAGCGAGCAGCTCGAAGAGCGGGCCCAGCAGATGCAGACCCAGCAGCTCCAGCAACTCCAGCAACAGCAGCAACAACAGCAGCCGCCGGGCTTCGACGAGTAGCGGCCCGATGTTCGAGGGACTCCGGGAGACGTTCGATCGCTTCACCAGTGACGTCGAGGACGAGGCGGCGTCGGCGCCCGAGTCCACAGAAGACGACGAATCCACGAGTGAGCGCGACTTCGCCGACCGGGCGAAACTGTTTGCCAGCGGCCGGACGGTCATCGACGATGGCGACCTCGAACCGTATCTCGACGAGCTGGAGCTGGCGCTGCTGTCGAGCGACGTCGAGATGGCTGTCGCCCAGGACGTCCTCACGGGGGTCGAGGCGAACCTCGTCGGCGAGACCCGCCGGCGGCTCTCCTCGACGGGAAACATCGTCCGCGACGCCCTCAGGGAGGCGCTGTACGACGTCGTGCGCGTCGGGCAGTTCGAGTTCGACGACCGGATCGCCGCCACAGAGTCGCCGGTGACGATCGTCTTCACGGGTGTCAACGGCGTCGGGAAGACGACGACGATCGCGAAGCTCGCACACTACCTCGACGACCGTGACTATGCCACCGTGCTGGCGAACGGCGACACCTACCGGGCCGGGGCCAACGAACAACTCGCCGAACACGCAGACCGGCTGGACGTCCCGGTGATCTCCCACGAGCAGGGCAGCGACCCGGCCGCGGTGATCTACGACGCCGTCGAGTACGCCGCGGCCAACGACGTCGACGTGGTGCTCGGCGACACGGCGGGGCGACTCCACACGAGCGACGGGCTGATGGACCAGCTCGCCAAGATCGACCGCGTGATCGAGCCGGACCTGACGCTGTTCGTCGACGAGGCCGTTGCGGGCAAAGACGCGGTCACCCGGGCCCGCGAGTTCGACGACGCCGCCGCGATCGACGGGACGGTCCTGACGAAGGCCGATGCCGACCCCCAAGGTGGCGCCGCCATCTCGATCGCCCACGTGACCGGGAAGCCGATCCTCTTTCTCGGCACGGGTCAGGGATACGACGACCTCCAGCGGTTCGACCCCGAGTGGGTCGTCGACCAGCTCGTCGGCACCGAATAACCGCTCACGACAGCCCCGAGTAGGGGAACATGTTTCCGCTACCGGGGACACCACGGCGACGGATCGGGTGACCGTCCGGTCCGAAATCGCCAGACGCCAGTCGATTCCCTCGCCACGACGAACAGGCCACGTGCCGCCATCTAGAAGCAATATCTTCCGGTACGGGCGAAGTGTGGCGGTATTCTCCGTAACGGCGCGGGTCAAGTAGGTGGGGCCGCTGGACGTGTCAAGCGCGGCAGTCACCGACCGCCGCCGAGAGAGACATGCGCATGGCTCAGATGGAGGGTCCCCGATGAACACGGTCGAGGAGTGGAAGGTACAGAAACACCCGCTGGACGTCATCGACGACGTCTACGAGTACGCCGAGGACGGCCTCTCCTTCGCGGAGATCGAGGCCCGCGCCGGCGACGGCGAGTTCGAGCGCCTCAAGTGGGCCGGGATGTACACCCACGGCGTCCACGA
>CAYLJD010000062.1:7452-14456 GCA_964383875.1 uncultured Halobacteriales archaeon | reverse complement strand
CCACCAAGACCGATCCAAGTCCCATGATCAGGTCGGGCTGTCGCGCTGTAACTTGGGTCGCTTGGAGTTGGTCCAATGACCCATAGTTGACATCTTATTTAGTTCAATCTCCAAAGTGAGACCGTACCATGTCCGACACCCCAACCGACGTCGGAGAACAGGGAATCGATAGTGAACAGCATGCCGATCCAACCAGCGAAGCCCTCCCCGAGATCACGTGCACTCTCACAGACGAGGAGGCCGATCAGCGGGTAGAGTGGGTCGCGGACGCCCTCGTCCCGCATCTGGACGCCATCGAGCACCACGATGACGGATACACGTTCGTTTTCGAGCGGAGTCCAGAGGCCTACGCCGCGGTCACGGAGGCCGCGTGGAAGGAATCACAGTGCTGCGCGTGGGCCACGTTCCAAATTGAACTCCCGCCTGGCGAGGGGCCCATCAAGTGGCACGAACGCTCGGAGCGAGACGAGGGCTCGGAGTTGTTCGGCGACGCACTCGAGGAGATCCGTGAGGAATTAGACGGGATTCCGGCGAGCGACTGACGCTCGCCAGAGGGGTAGCCCCCCTCTCCGGGCAGAGTGATCGGCGAGTAGCCAGCCGGCGAACAGAAGCCGTCGGGGGACAAGGTTCCCTATCGAACCGCAAACCAGCCTCCCGATGCAAATCGACGTCCCCCGCTCAACTCCGGTGCTCCCCCGCTCGATCAGCAGACGTTAGTGGCTCAAACAGGATACTTGGACCATGACGGTCTTCGGATTGCTCCGGATCACGCCGGTGACCGAGGCGGACATCACCGAGGAAGTCGTCGCAGCCGTCGAGACCCTCGACGAGTACGACGTCACGTATCGCACGAACGCGATGTCGACGGTGATCGAGGCCGAGTCGGTCCAAGAACTGCTGACGGCGGTCGGGGCCGCGCACACGGCAGTGCCCGGCGATCACGTGGAGACGTTGGTGCACATCGACGACGAGCGGACGAGCGACATCGACAGCTGCACGAAGATCGAGACACTCGAGGACGAACTCGGTCGTGCGGCGACGAGCGAGCGCGACTAGCCGGCGACCTGCCTGGCCCAGTCCTCCGTCCACGACTGGAGGTTGCCGCTGAGTTCCTCGGCGGTGTACATGAGCGGGTCGGGGGGCACCCTGGCGTGTTCCTGAAACACGTCCGGCGGGGTCGCGTTGTCCGTCACCGGGAAGACGACGTTGAGTTCGGCGAGCTTGGCCTGGGCCTCGGGACTCAGCATGAAGTCCATGAAGGCGGCAGTGAGGTCCGGCTGGTCGCTGTCGGCGAACCGGCCCATCCCGCTCAAGTTGACGTATCCGTGGCCGCCGGGGAAGGCCACCTTGTGCTTTTCCAGGTCCTGGTCCGACCGGGTCGCGAAGACCCGATCCGTCGAGAAGGACGGAATGATGGACGTCTCCTCCTCGAGGAAGGCGCCGTAGACGTCACTCCAGGTCTGGAGAATCTGGACGTCGTTGTCGAGGAGTCGCTGCCAGTAGTCCAGGTAGCCGTCCTCCCCCTTGACCTTGATCGTCCACAGCAGGAAGTACAGGCCGGTGTTGTCCGTCTGTGGATTCTGGACGGTCATTTCACCCTCGTACTCCGGCTCGGTGAGGGCGTCGAGCGTGTCAGGTTCCGAGACCTCGTAGCCGTTGAACACGAACGACTGGTAGCCGGTGAACACCGGCCGGACGCGGTCGTCCGCGGTCATGGCGTACTGCTCGCCGACGTGATCGGCGTTGGGGAGCCGCCCGGCGTCGACCGGCTCGAACAGCGGCTGGTCGAGTTCCCGGTCGATCCGCACCTGCTCGGGGACCTTCAACCCGAGATAGCAGTCCGCGTCGATCTCGGCGTCGTTCTGGCTGCGGAGGATGTAGTCGTTGATCCCGTTCTCCGGCGTCTCCCACTCGATCGTGACGTCGGGGTGTCGGTCCTCGAACGTCTGTTTCAACCACGGCCCCGGACTCGACGACGGCGCGTCGACGAACGAGTCGTAGGTGGCGAGTCGCAACGTTCCCTCGAGCGTTCCGGGTGTCGAGGTCGACCCTTGGCTCGGTTCCGGACCGCCGAGACAGCCGGCGAGGCCGCCGATAGCCAGGCCACCCGCAGTCGAGAGGTACGCTCTCCGTTTCATTCCTAGGTGGTACTACCTGGTGGTTCCATTAAAGCCTTCCATCCGCGACGCCGTTGTCCTCGGCGAGTGGAAGGTCGAGCGTCGGTGAGACGGGGTCCCCCGCGGGCTCCGAGGGATGCAAACTCCGTCGACCGGTCGCGACGAGCGTCCTGATGGCGTAGAGATCCTTCGCTGCGGCGAGGCTCTGCCTGGCGTGCTCGGGGACGATCCCGTACCAGCCGAGCGGGTGGTTGCCCGGGCGTTCCCAGCCGGCCCGTGGCGTGGCTTGGGCCCCGAGCCACCGTTCGAAGCCGGAATCGACGAGCGCGAGCGGATCGGTCTCGACGGTCCGTCGGAGCTGATCGAGCGGCCCCCAGTCGCGGTCCGTCCGACCGGCTCGGTCCGGGTGAACGTCGGCGACAGCGGCGTAGGTCTCCCGAGCCAGGGCATTCTGCAGTCGTTTGCCCTGGCGATGTTCGAGCGGAGTCGACGCCCACGCGTCGACGTATGCCGGATCCCACAGCGGCAGCCACCAGTCGATGTCGAACCAATCGTAGATGCGGAGATCGCCGTGGGTGAACAGCGCCATGCGCGTCGACCACTCCCACTGCTCGTACGCTGCCGCCATCTCTCCCCTGCTGTCGAGTGTCTCCAGGTCGGTCTGGGTCCCGATACGCGACTCGAAGATCGCCCGGGCCCGGTCGTCGTCCCAGTCCCAGAGGGCGTAGTGGCGGTCGAGGATGTGGTCGACGACAGCCTCTCGGCTGGGTTCTCGCTCCAGCCACGCCGCGGGCACGCGCTCGCTCGGCGTCGCGACGGTGTGGCCCGGACAGACGACGGCGTCGGTGGGGATTCGATCCTCCTCGCGGAGCACCTTGACGGCGGGCCAGTTCGCGAGAAACGGCAACGAGTCGTAGTTGAACGCCCACCCACAGTACGCCCCGTAGTCCTCGGAACGGTACCAGTCGGCCCACCGCTCCGGGGTGTACTCCACCCACTCCCACTCGATGCCGAGTCGGTCGGCGACGTCCCGGCTGACCTCGACGTCGGCGTGTCCCCGCCGGCCGAACGTGAATGCCGTCACGTCCACGCCTCGCTGAGTGAGTGCCGCGGCGACCAACCGCGAGTCCAGGCCGCCACTCAGCGGGACGAGTGCCGGCCGATCGCCGAGATACGAGCACGTTCGGTCCACCGCCCTCGCGAGGGCGTCCCGGAGCCGATCCAGCGCCGCCCTTCGCTCGCCCGTCTCGGCTGCCGTCGGGCGATACGTGACGTACCGAGCCCGTTCGAACGTACCGGGGCGGTCGGCCGGGACGCGGACGGCCTCACCAGCGCCGACGGACTTCAGCGTCGGGTACAGCGTCTCGCCACCGGTGACGTACCTGGTGAGGAGAAACTCGCTCTCGGCGACGGGGTCGAACGCCTCCGCCCGGTCGATCGTGTCGATTCGCGACGCCGTGTCGGCGACGACGGGTGGGGTCGTCGTCGTGAAGTAGAGCGGGACGCTCCGGGCGTGATCACACGCGAGGAAGCACTCGCTCCCGCGGTCGACGATCACCGAGAAGAATCCCGAGAGGTCGCGAGTGAGCCGCTGAAATTCACGAAATGACTCGACGTCCCGAAACCGACGCTGGAGATCCGCCGGGTTCCCGGTCACGTCGAACGCGTACCCTCGGGTGTAGACGCCGCCTCCGCTGTGCCACCCGTCGTGCTGCAGTTCGATCTCGGTCATTGCCTGGCGCCGGTTACGCGTCTCCGGATTGGCCACGAGCAGGTAAATACGTGGTTCTGGGCCGCTCGCGAGCGTGCGTGGTACCGCTGCGGTGAAGGACGACCGATCACGTCCAAGCCAAGGAGTGTCACACCGGGCGTTATCAACGAGGTAGACTGGTCGAAGATGTCATAGTGGGGTGACTCCACGTCGCGACATGGACGAGGGGGAGCAAACACAATCTGGCCGACCAACAGATTCCGACGCGCCGGTCCCCCTCGACGACATCCCGCTCCACTCGACGAACCTCCTGACGGTCCTCGACGAGGACGGGGTGATCCGCTACGAGAGCCCATCAGTCGAGCGGATCTACGGCTTCGAACAAGCCGACATGGTCGGTGACCCGGTCGCGGACTACTTCCACCCGGACGACCGCGACCGCGTCCTCCAAGCGTATCAGGCGGTGGTCGAGAGCGACGACTACCGGGAAGCGGCGGTCGAGTATCGACACGAGACGGCCGATGGCTCGTACCTCTGGGTGGAGTCGGTCGCGTCGGCGAACCCCACGCCCGATGGCCACTACGTGATCAACACCCGGGACGTCTCCGAGCGACGGGCCACGGAACAGGCGCTTCGCCACGCGAACGATCGGCTCGACGAGTTCGCGAGCGTCGTCAGCCACGACCTGCGAAACCCGCTCAACGTGGCCGCCAGCCGGCTGGAGCTGGCCGCCGACCACTGCGAGAGCGAGCACCTCGGTCACGCGATGGAGGCGGTGGAGAGAGGGCTCGGATTGATCGACGACGTCCAGTCACTCGCCACGCTGGGTCACGACGAACTCGAGGCCGAGCCGGTGCGACTGGCGACGGCCGTCGACCGAAGCTGGCGCACGGTGGAGACGAAGGACGCGAGTCTCGACAACGCGGCCGATCGGACGGTCCACGCGAACCCGGGCCGGCTGCGACAGCTCCTCGAGAACTTGCTCCGTAACGCCGTCGAACACGGCGGTGACGACGTGACGGTCAGGGTCGGCGACCTGCCGGACGGGTTCTATCTCGAGGACGACGGGCCCGGCATCCCCGAGGAGGGACGCGACGAGGTGTTCGATGTGGGGTACTCCACCAAGCGGGACGGCACCGGATTCGGGTTGGGCATCGTCTCGCAGGTCGCCGAAAACCACGGCTGGGACGTCTCCGTGGTCGATAGCGACACGGGTGGATCACGATTCGAGATCACCGGTGTCGTCACCGAGGGATGACGAACCCGTTTCGCCGATTCCCGACGGCGGCTGAGATCGCAGGCACCGAACAACGGGCGACGTTCAGGGAGAGAACACGGGGATGGCGGAATCCCGTCGGTCCGGGCGAAGAGCCAGCCCGTCGCTCGGTCGACGAGGAGGAGTCCCGCCAGTCTACGTCGGAGACTCGCATCCCTCGGCCAAAATTTCATAACCCAAAACCTGTTAATATCGAAGTGGAGTCGCCGCTACCGACTCCGCCGGCGCTCACGCGCCGAAGCCGCGAATCCCCCACCATTCTCGCGGTTTTGGTCGACGCGTGAGAGCGCCGGCTCTGGGAGGGAATATTCCGGCATCAGAGCACCTCGACGAATCGGGAGTACACAACCTTGGCAGAGTGACGCGCACGTAAGGCGCCGACGAACACATCGATGGCCAGCAAACAGTCGAAGGAACGTCCGGAAGGCCGGTCGAGCCGCGTCGTCCCCGATCCAGATTTGGGCGTTCGCTCGTCCGTTTCTCGAATCGATTTCCCTACAGTGGATTTCCCGCCACCATGGCCCAAAGAGTCCTCAGGCTAGTCACGATCAACCATGGTTCCTCCCCCGCGAGCTCGAACCAGAGATATCCAAGATCTACGTTCGTGACATCCTGCCACGGCTGGCGTCCACGCTTGATCGGCCCCCTGGAGGTCCGTGACCGGTCTCCCGTTCCGCCCGGGTCCACCACGACGGGGAGCGGGCCGCAACGGCCCCACTCGACCTACCCGATCGCCTCGAGGTCGGTCCGCCGCGCCAGCGCCCGCTCGACCGCGTCGATCAGCACCGCAGCCGTCCGGCTGATCCGGTCGAGACGGTCCGCCAGGACGTCGCGTTCCTCGCCCCGCCACGCGGCCAAGTAGAAGGCCGAGTTCGAGACGTCCAGGCCGAAGTGCCGGCCGACCGCGTAGGCGACGGCCTCCGCCTCGACCTCGCGTTTCGCCCGCTCGTCATCGTCGTCCACGTCGAAGTGCAACCGCGCGTGGGCGTACTCGTGGACCAGCGTGCGGGCGAGGTCGGCCTCGTTGTCGCGATCCACGACCTCGACCAGCGGCCGCATCGACGCCGGGCTGCGCCGCGTGCAGACACCGTTCGCTTCGCCGTGGTCCCACTCCGCGGGGTCGACGATCCGCACGTCGAGGTCGAGGCGCTCGCCGGCGTCGAGGAGGCCGTCCACGAGCGCGCCGGCGTCGCCGGTCGCCGCCGTCTCGAGCTGCGGCAGTGGCTCGCCCTCGGTCTGTGAGACGTCGAAGACCGGCGCCGGCCGGAAGCCGACGAGCCCCTCGGACCACTCCTCGGGCGGCGTCTCGTCGTAGTCACAGTCCGATCTGTCGTGATAGTCCGGCGAGTTCCCGCACTCGGGACACCGCTGGGTGACGATCGGCGCCCAGATCCAGATGGCCTCTTCGCCCTCACGCACGTGTCGGTCGAACTCCGCCTGCCAGGTCCGATACCCGGCGACGTGCGTGGCCTCGGGACACTGGTGTCTGATGAGGAGTGTGTTCCGATAGGAGTAGTCGTGGAACCGGCTCTGGACGTCGAGCCAGGCCCGGAACTCCTCGCTGGCTTCGGCCTCGTCGACGAGCTGCCGCAAGTCGTCGATCCACGCCTCCAGCGTGTCGTCCATCTCGTCGCGTCTCGAGTCGGTGTCCGCGAAGGAGACCGGCGTCGGGCGGTCGGTGGCCATGCGAGCTACCGCCCCCACGGACGATCGCGACCCCACACTGTGACCGATCCATACCGTCCGTCTCCCCCTGGTACTGAACGCATCGCCACGAGGTGGGCGCGTCATCTGATTTCAAATGTGAGTCCCCGATTATCGGCCGATCCGGTCAGCGGCGAACCGCACTGTGATCGTGTCTGCCTCGAATCCGTTGCACCCAATCCGAGTCCCTACCTCC
>CAYLJD010000062.1:0-7352 GCA_964383875.1 uncultured Halobacteriales archaeon | reverse complement strand
CACTGTGATCGTGTCTGCCTCGAATCCGTTGCACCCAATCCGAGTCCCTACCTCCTTTTTGCCCTCGAAACACGTTGCCACGAATCGCGAGATTTCCGTTCGACGTAGGACGTGTTGGCGGCGGCGAGGTGGGTGACTGAGCGCGTGTCTCGGTCACTGTACCGGGGGGTCGCTCCGTCGCCCGGGTCGCTCGTGGCCTGGTCCGCATCATCGGCTGCAGTTCCATGGCCACCGCAGCCTGCCAACCCGGTAGCCGACACCGCCCCGGCAGGAACGAGAAAGCCCCGACGATCCAGTACACGATCCGCCAGAGACACGGGCCGTGGTGCAGGGGCAAACAGGTTCGACACGATCAGGGTTCATCAGTGCGGTCTGGGGGAAGGTTGCCCATGGAAATCTCCCACCGACGGTTCACGTCCGTTGCACGAAAGTGTGGTAATCCGAGCTGAACATATCCGTCGCCGCGCATCGCCGTGGATCATGCGTACTATTAACAAGGGCCGTCAACAGGGATGTTGTAATGGTTTCTGCCGTCGGTGCGGCATATCTGCTCACCGGCGCGGGGCTGCTACTCCTCCTCAGACAACCGTTGCAACAACTCGAGAAGCCGGGGAGCAAGGGCTTCATCATCGCGGTACTCGGCACGTCGATCTGGCCGCTGAGTAGCGGTCTCAACACGCTGGTTACGGATCTTGGCCTGTCGATGGCGATCTGGAACTTCCGGTTGCTGGCCGCGGGGATTGTCTCAGTCGGGTGGTTCCTGGTGGCGTTCGAATTCACCACGAGGCGGTTCCCCAGAAGAGCGGTCCTCGGTGGGCTCACGCTGTACGTGCTCGTCAGCCAGACCCTCGCCTGGACGAACCCGTTCCACGGCCTCGTCTTGGGCCCACAGACGGCCGTGCAGGCGGGTGTACTGGTGCCGGACTTCGGCCCCTGGTTCTGGGTGCAGACGCTGATCAACTACTCGTTGATCCTGGGTGCCACCGGATTGCTCGCGACGGACGCGCTTCGGTCACACGGACTCCGACGGCGCCAGGCCGCACTCCTCGCGATGGCCGTCGTCCCACCCATCGCGGCGAACCTGGTGACACTGCTCGGGCTCGTGGACACCGTCCACGACCTGACGCCCTTCGGGCTCATCGGGAGTGGCCTCGTGCTGAGCTTCACCCTCTACCGGCTCGAGTTCCTGAACATTGTGCCCATCGGGCGGGACGTGGCGGTAGACGTCATGGAGGACGCCGTCGTGACGGTCGACGAGACGAATCAAGTGGTCGATTGTAACGGCGCTGCCAAGCGGTTGTTCGACATCGGGACCGATTACTACGGCACCGCCCTGAAGGACGCATTGGGTCCGCTGCCGGACTCGATACTGAGTGAACTGGAGCCGACCGACCGCTCCTCGGCCGGCGAATCGAGTAGGCGGGAGTTCAGCGCCTCCATCCACGACGAACGGCGCCACTTTCTCGTGACACAGTCGCCGGTGACCGCTGCCGGGAACGACCGGCTGGGTCGCGTGCTCGTGTTTCGTGACATCACGGTCCTGAAGCGGCGCGAGGAGGACCTCGAGCTGCTCCGCCAGATTCTCTCCCGGGTGCTCCGCCACAACCTACGGACGCAGGTCAACGTCATCGAGGCGTACACGGATTTGCTCATGGACGAGTATCGCGACGAGCGACTCGAGAAGATCCGGTCCGCGAACCAAGCGCTGGAGGACCTCGGGGTGAAGGCGAGCCACCTCGAGCGGATCATCCAGTCCGAGGATCAGTCCGAGCGATACGACCTCCTGACGGTCGTCGAGGAGGCAGCCACGGCCGTCGAAGCGGAGTACCCCAACGTCGCGATCCGGATAACCGGTGAGACGGAGACGTGGATCGACAGCTCACCGGGGTTACCGATGGTGGTCGAAAACATCGTCGAGAACGCCGCCGAGCACAACGACGCGACCTCGCCGACGGTCGCCATCGAGATTCGAACCGATAGCGAGTCGACGACGCTGCGTGTCGAGGACAACGGCAGTGGGATTCCGCCCGCCGAATTGGACGTGATCGAATCCGGTCGGGAGACGCCGTTGAGTCACGCGAGTGGGATCGGCCTCTGGCTCGTCAAGTGGTGGGCGGACCGCGCAGAGGTGCAACTCGAGTTCGACACGGGCGACGACGGGACGGTCGTCACGCTCGTATTCGATCACCGGGCTGACGAGGAGCACGAAGCCGAGGGAAGCTAAGCCGTATCGACGGCCAGCCCGCCGACCAGCGACGGCCGAAACCCTCGTATCGTAATAGTGAAATGGTGTACCTGTGACATTACCGATAGATGAGTGTTGTCGCGGCAGATGCTGGCGAATTCGATCGGAACGGACTCGCCGGCGCGGCCATCTGCGTGCTCGGTCTGCTCTCGATTCTCTCGCACATCCCACCGGCACTCCAGGATCACACGGTGGCCTCGCTCATGCTCACCATCGTCCTCCCCTCGTCCCTCGGCATCTTGATCCTCTGGGTCGGGTACCGGACGGCGACGGGAACGCTCATCGAGCCCGTCGACGCGGTTCGCTTCACCGGGTGGGCCGCCGTGGGAGTGGTGAGCTTTCTCCTCGTGAGTCTGTGGATACTCGTCCTCGACTTGACGCTCGGCTACCCCGTTCCACACTGGTACCTGCTGACGATCAATATCGTATCCCTGGGTGCGGTCGCGGGGATCGTGATCGGCTTGTACGACGCCAGGGCGAGGGAGCGGGCACGGGAACTCGAGGAACGAGAACGGGAGCTCGAACGGCAGAACGAACGACTCGAGGAGTTCGCCGGACTGGTCTCACACGATCTCCGCAACCCGCTGAACGTGGCAACGGCGCGCCTCGAGCTCGCCCAGGACGAGTGCGAGAGCGAGCAGCTCGAGAAAGTCAGCGGTGCGCTGACACGCATGGAGCACCTCATTCAAGATCTGTTGGAGTTCGCCCGGGGCGGGAGTCAGGTGAACGACGCGGATGAGATATCGATCGCGGAGCAAGCCGAACAGAGCTGGTCGAACGTCCCCACGGCGGAGGCCCAGCTCGTCACGACCGCAGATCGGACGATCACCGCCGACTCCAGCCGCCTCAAACAGCTGCTGGAGAACCTGTTCCGAAACGCCGTCGAGCACGGCGGGCCGGACGTGACCGTCACCGTCGGCACTTTCGACGGCGGCTTCTACGTCGAAGACGACGGGCCTGGCATCCCCGAGGACGAACGGGACAGCATCCTCGAAGCGGGCTACTCGTCGAACGATAACGGGACCGGGTTCGGATTGGCCATCGTCAAGGAGATCGCCGACGCCCACGGCTGGGAGATCCGTATCACCGAGAGCGACGACGGTGGCGCGCGGTTCGAGATCACCGGTGTCGAGATCGAGGCGTAGCCCTGCTCACCGGACGAGATTCCCGAAACGCTCCCGAACGACGGTTCCGTGAGCGGGGCTGGGGGAGTTACATATATTCGTTCAAGACGGTATACGCTCGAGACGTGAAGGTCGAATTCGAGTGCATTCTCTGTGGTCGCACGGCCGACGCGAGCGTGAGTGAGGACGCGACGGAGTCCACGGAAGGGCCGATACGAACGTTACGGGAGTGTCCGAACTGCGGGATCGAAACCATATGGATCGCGGTGTAGGCATCGAGTCCCCCCTCACCAGCCGACTGAGCGGCTGGCGGCTACCCACGCGAGCCGGCGAACACCATAGACCACCGGGAGGCGCCACTCGGGGTCTAGCCATCGCCCGAACGGATGTCGTAGAGAATGTACGCGAATGCACCACCGAGCCCGGCCAGCGCGGTCACGAGCCCGAAGCCGGGGCCGCTCGCGGACGTGGCGGTCTCGTCGTCCCCTCGAGTCGACGGGCCCGGTGTCCCGACAGACGGAATGGTTGCAGTCCGCGGGTCCGAGTCGCTCCGGGCGGCAATCGTCTCCCTGTAGGCGGGTGGAACGTGGACGTCGAACTCCCCAGACTCGTCGACGGGGTGCGAGAGGGCGAGTCGGTTCGACTCAGCGGGGCCCAGTGCGACGTCGCGAGCGTCGACCGATTCGCCATCGACACGAAGCGCGAGCCGGCGGTCACCGGCTGCCGAGCCGACGTTCGTCACGTCGAGCTCGATCCGGAGGGGCTCGCCCACCGTGAGCGGCGTTCGCGGCGGAGTGACGTCGTACCGGTAGGCCCCGAGATCGGACTCCGTAGCGAAGAGCGACATGCCCCGCTGGGTGGCCTGGCCGTGGGCCGTCTCCATCGAGAGGCCGAGCTCGGAGGTCCCCGGCTCGTCGACCGTAAACGCCGCCGCGTGTCCGGACTCGGTTCGGCTCTCGTCCAGCTGCCAGGTATACCTCACTAGCCCCTCGGGCGGTGGGTAGTCGCCGGAGACGCCGAACGCGAGCGGGTCGCCGACCGTGGGCTCGTCGGTGCGCAGCTCCACCGTTCTGTCGAACGGGAGCGTCAACCGCTGTCCGAAGGCGCCGACGTCGGCGCCCTCGATGCTCCGGTGGAGGAACGCCAGGATGTCCGGCCCCGCCCGCTCCAGTAACGGGCCCGGATCGTGGGTCAGTTCGGGGTAGACGCGGAACTGGCCGCTCACGCCGGCCCGCTCGAAGGCGATCTGGCACCGTGGGAAGCGGTCCTCGACCATGTCACGCCCGTAGACCGCCTTGGCAGTCGCATACAGGTCCGCATCGGCCCAGGTGTTCGGCACTTCGGGGACGTCGAACGGCAGCCGATCCGACGTGTCCTGGCCGCCCTGGATGTAGAACTTGTCGACCGCGTCGAAGGCCTCGGCGTCGAAGGGGCTGCCGGTGATCGACTCCAGGTCGGCGACGCCGATCTGATAGTTCAGCGTGTGTCCACCCAGTTCCGCCAGCGGCAGCGTCACGACGCCGTTGACGCCGGAGGCGGCGAACGCCATGATCTCCTCGGGGTGCAACACCGCCATGTGCTCGGCGGCTTGCCCGGCCGAGGAGTGCCCCCAGAACAGCAGCTCGTCGTGCATCTCGTGATCGGAGAGGAGCGTACCTCGAGCGTGGTCGGTCATCGCGAGGAGCTGGCGGTCGATGCGTTCGAGGTCCGTCCCCTCGATGCGCAGCGTCTGGCGGTCGAGCTGGACGGTCTTGTGCGTGCGATCCACGGGATCGCCGTCCGGCAGTGGAAACACCGGCACGAGCTGGGGGACGCCGAGCCGTTCGCTCGCCCAGGCGCCGACCTGCGCGAACGAGCCCACTGCGGACCGGGCTCGTTCCGCGACCGTGGGTGGCTGGTCCGGGCCGCCGCCCGTGAGCGGTTGGCCCGGCTGGGCGCTGTTCATCGTGACGAGCAGCGGCACCGGCTCCGCCCGGAACTGCTCGGGGGTGGCCAGCCAGTAGGGGAAATTGAACCCCGATTCGGGCTCGGCGTCGACGAACCGGATGCGTTCGTCGTCGCGGTGGCCCTCCACCGCCGCGGACGCCGTCGAGCCCCCAGCAGTCACCGCCCCCACCGCGCCGAGGCCGACCGTCGTGAGCGCCGCCCGGCGGGTGTATACTCGACGGCGCATGACAGGCGTACTGCCAGTCGTATATCAGCAACTGATCAAGAAAGTTTGGACTGCCACGGGCCGAAACTGCCCGATCTCCGCGCAGTACGCGGGGCCGATCCCGACCAGCGTGTCCGTTCACCGCGCCCGACTGTCCCTCCCTGCCAGTCGGTGTCCGCCGGTCGAGTGGAGCCGCGTATCGGGACGCTCACCGACCCTCTTGTCCGGTGCCGGTGTGGGTTCCGGCAAGTTCGTCGATGGATCCGGCCGATTTTGTCCGTGATTTTATCAATATCGGCTCACAGAATCGGCCATGTCCAGAAATCGGCGCTCGGTGCTCACGGCCGGTGCTGTCGCACTCGGTAGCGTCCTGGCCGGCTGCGGCTCTAGCGATGACGGGAGTGGCGGTTCCGACGGCGGTACCGGGAGTACCGACGGCGAAGTCACGGGATCGGGCAGCTTCGGCGTCTCGAACCTGGCGTTCACCGCCGAGCGGGCCGACGGCTACGACTCGTACACGCCACAGCCGGACGCCAGCTACGGACGAGGGGACTCCATCTGGCTGTACTTCGAGGTCGACGGCCTCACGGCGAGCCAGTCGGGAGACGGGTACACCCCCGAGTTCACCCAGGCACTCACCGTGACCGGCCCCGACGGCGAGCAGGTGTTGACGGAGGAGTTCGACTACGAACCGCAGATCAGCTCGGAGTCACAGCTCGACGCGATCTACGTGACGAACGACATCACCCTGCCGGAGGGCGCGGCCGCCGGCGACTACCGCGTCGAGTTCGATCTGACGGACGAACTCGCCGGGGCATCGGTCAGCGAATCGGCATCGTTCACGCTGGATGCCGAGCCCCTCGAGCTTCGTGGCGAGGGCGAGTTCGGCGTCTCGAACCTGACCTTCTGTGACGAGCAGCCGGCGGGGTTCGACGACTACGTCGTCCAACCGGACCGCACGTACGAGCCCCACGAGGCGATCTGGCTGTACTTCGAGATCGACGGCGCGGTGGCCGAGCTCCAGGGCGACTCCCACGTCGTCGACATCACCCAAGAGCTACGCATGACCGATCCGGACGGCCAGCAAGTCCTCGACGATACCCACGAGTTCGACGACTCGGTCGACGACATCGACCGCTACGCGGGCTGGAACCGGCTCCGCCTTCCGAGCGACGCCCCCGGCGGCCAGTACGAGGTGGCGTTCGATCTGAGCGATAACCACGCCGGCGCGACGGCGACCGCGAGCGGGACGTTCACGCTCCGGACGGGGGAGGTGATCACCGACGAGTCGTTCGCCATCGCGGACTTCGCCTTCTGTTCGGAGCCACCAGCCGGCCACGACGACTACACACGCCAACCCGGCGCGACGTACGCCCAGGGCGACGCCGTCTGGATGTATGCGGGCTTCGCCGGCGAGAACTACGAGGCGACCGACGAGGGCCAGCGTGTCGCCGTCGAAGGGTACCTGAAGATCGAAAACCCGGATGGGGTCGTCACGTACGAGAACACCACCACGTACAGCACGGTCTTCGGCAACGAGGGCAGCGCTGCGGACTTCTTCGTCAGTGAGGACGTCGTCGCGACCAGCGACGCCACGACCGGCGAGTACACGGTCACCTTTCGGTTCACGGACACCCTGACCGACGCTGAGGTGCAGGCCGAGGAGCGATTCTCGGTCGAAGAAGGCTGAGCGCCCCAGCTAGGGAGTGGACACGGAGGTGGATGCGCCGTCGCTCCCCTGCGGCGCGACCGGGCGGCCGGAAACCGGGTGGGCACGCCAGTACGCTTCCACTGCGGCCGTCTCGAGGCACGCTGGCAGCGATGGTCCGGG
>CAYLJD010000061.1:0-14592 GCA_964383875.1 uncultured Halobacteriales archaeon | reverse complement strand
ATCTCCGAGGAGTTCGGCATCGTCCACAAGGAGGTCGCGATCTTCGAGTCGGACCTGCGAAACGCACTCCGGAAGGCCCGCGAGACGACCCCGAGTGAGAACCTCTCGACGTTCTTCGACGAACTCATCAACGTGATCGACACCTCCGGTGAACTCACGACGTTCCTCCGGGAGAAAACAGAGGAGTACCAGTCGCGCTCGCTCATCGAGGAGGATCGGTTCATCGGGCGGCTATCCCTGGCCGCCTTCGGCTACACCTTCGCTGGCGTGTTCGTCCCCGTGATGGGTATCATCGCACTGGTGTTTCTGTCGATGATGGGGGTGGACGTCCTCTGGCTCGGGCTGGTACTCGCGTGGGGGTACATTCCAGTCCTGTCCGCGGGAACCTGGCTCGCGGTTCGCATCCTCGCCGTGGACGACATGAACACGACGCCGACTCTCTCGACGAGCTATGACGGCGCCTCGATCGACTCGATCTCACAGCGCCTCGCTGGCGACGGCAGCAAGGACGGGGCGCATGCGACGCCGCTCGCCGGCGACGGCGGGCACCACCAGCACCTCCGAGATCCCCGGTGGATCGACTCGCGAACCGACGGGCACGACGCGCCCCTGTCGGATCGGGAGCGACGCTCGCTGTCGGCGTTGCGGCGAGCCCTCAAGGTCGTCGGGGCGCGGCGGGCCCTCGACAACGTGTGGACGACACTCAACCGACAGCCGCTCTATACGTTCGTCGCCTCGGTCCCGCTGGCGGGTGGCATCGTCCTCGCCGCACTGCTGTTGGGTGTGGCCGCGCCACCTGTGCCTGGTCGACTCGGCCGCCCAGTCTGGGATACGACCGTCACGCTGGTCGTCCCCCTGGTCGTCGTCCTCGCCCCGCTGTGGTACTTCAGCCGCCGTCACCGCCGTCACGACAAGGCGGTCCGCGAGGAGCTGCCGAACATGCTGCGGAAGCTCTCGAGCGCGACGGAGGCGGGAACACCGTTCGTCGAATCGATCAAGACGGTCGGCGAAACGGCCGAAGCCGACCTCTCCACGGAGCTGCGGCTGATGCGAAACGAGCTCTCGACGTTCTTCGCGGACCTCGAAGACTCGCTCATTCGGATGGCAAACCGAGTGCGGAACCCGCGTCTGACGCGGGTCACGACGCTGCTGGTCGAGGCGAATACGAGCAGCGGCAACGTCCAGGACATTCTCGCGGTGGCGGCCAGAGACGCCGAGAACAGCAAGCGCCTCGACGAGAAGCGCTTCTCGAAAATGGAACGCCAGATGTTCGTCATCGTGATGGGCGTCGGCTCCTTTCTCATCATCGCCACCGCCTTCCAGTTCTTCCTCCTGCCGCACATCGTCGAGGCCCTCGCGTTCACCGGCGAAATCGACCCCGACCGCCTGTCGTTTTTCCCCACGATCGACGAGTCGATGTTCACGGTTGTGATGTTCCAGACAGCGGTCTCGATCGGGTTGTGTTCGGGGCTGGTCGCCGGGAAGTTCGGATACGACGACGCCCGTGCCGGCGCCGGCTGGGCGCTCCTCCAGGTACTCGGCGCGTCGGTGGTGTTCTGGGGCGCCGCGATCGTCGTCGGCTGAGGGGGACCGTTTTTGTAGGCCCAGCGGGCAACGGTCCGGCACGGATGCCGATCCTCGACCGAGACCACCCTGACGGCCCCGACACGCTCGGCACTGACGTGTTGAACACGCCTGTCTCCCGGGCAGTCATCGAACAAGCCCGGCGCGGGGACCGCGTGACGCTCGAAGAGCGCGACGCGCCCCTGGTCGCTATCCTGGAAGCCGTCCAGGAGTTCGTCGACGATCACGAGTACACTGACGGCGCAGACGCGGCCCACGATCGGCTGTTCGACGACCTCGGCGGCGAACTCGAAAGCGTCGGGGCGGGTCGGGCTGGAAACGCGTTTCTCGACTGGCTCTGGTTCGAAAGTTCCGAGCGGAGTCTCGTGGAGGCGCGAATGGTGGGCGACGGTGAACTCTTCATCGTCGCGACAGCGGAAGTGTGGGCGTACGTGGCGGACGAACTCGGGCTCACGACGAGCGAGGCCACGGCAGTCCGGGACGTCCACAACCGATACGCTGCCACCGAGGGACTGGCCGGCTCCGTCGGCCACAGCCTCATGGTCATCGACGTCCCCCAAGAGCGGCTTGATCGGTTCAGCTCGCTCGCCTGTGTCGAAGACGCGACCACACCGCCCCGCGCGTCCGACGGCGCCTGACGTCGCGGGCCACGCGCGACGCATGGAGGTGGTTCCGACCGGGATGCGGGGGATTGATTCCGACCTGCACAGCGGGGGCCTCCCCGCCGGGAGTACCGTGACTGTCGAGTATCCCCCCGGGTCTGCCGGGGAGGCAGTTCTCTGGACCATCGTGGCACGAGGGTTCCATCCAGGCGTCCCGGACGCTGTCGTCCCGGACGGGTCGACTGTGGTCACGCCCGATCGCGTGACCTACGTCACGACGGCGACGGATCCGGCCACCATCGCCGGGGCTCTGGACCGGCACGGCCCAACACATCGAGTCGGTGAGCGGACCGTTCCGGTCGAATTCGAGCGAGTCGACGTGCTCGGTGACGCGACGCCGTCTGCTGCAACGATCCGTGCGCCCGACGCGGCGCGGCCCGGGATCGTCGTGGACGCGGCGTCGGACCTGCTCGCGTTCGGGCGCACTGAGGCGGCACTGGACTTTCTCACGGCCGTCCGGTCGACGGTTCGGGAACAGCGCGGGATCGGGCTGCTCGCTGTCGTCAGGCAGGATCGGCAGTGGTCACCACCCGAGCGGTCCCTGCTCCAGTGGAGCGACGCGCACGTCAGGTTTGACCCGGGCCGAGGGAGTGCGTCCGCTTCGGTCCGTTTCTC
Organism: uncultured Halobacteriales archaeon; assembly: GCA_964383875.1. Classification (GTDB taxonomy): domain Archaea; phylum Halobacteriota; class Halobacteria; order Halobacteriales; family Haloarculaceae; genus CAYLJD01. The sequence goes on along the minus strand of CAYLJD010000061.1, from coordinate 11,731 downwards.
GCACGTCAGAGGGGCTGCCGGCCCGGTCGAGGGGTTCCCGGCAGTGTTCGATCTGGACATCGGACGCCGGGTCTCCGTCGACACCGTCGAACGGGGCTAGGAGCCGCGCTCGATTTCGCGGTGGGTTTCGACGATTTCCTCGAAGTTGTCGATCGAGTCTCTGAGTTCTCCACCCAGCTCCTCGGCGCGGGTCTTCAGCCGATTGAACTCGTCGCTGTTTGCCAACTCCGCCCGGCTCTTCTCCTCCCGGAGGACGGAGATCTTCGACACGAGGGAGAAGAATTCGCTCAGTCTGGGGTCCCGCTGCTCGTCTTCCTGGGGGTCGACGTGCTGCTCGAGCGTGTCGACAAGTGTCTCCTGGTAGATCGGTTTGCAGAGATAGTCGTCGAAGTCCATCTCGAGGATATTGAGATCGGGGTCCACTGCCGTCGTCATGATGACGGCGCAGTCGTACCCCCGGTCACGGATTTCGTCAAGGACGTCATCCCCGTGGATGTCTGGCATCCGGCGGTCCAGCAGGACGGCGTCGACGTCGTCGCCGATCTTCTCGAGGGCCTCCTCGCCCCCATACGCCACCCGGGTCTCGTACCCGTCCCCGAGTCGGAGGGCGTAGGTATCCGCCACGCTCTCCTCGTCGTCGACGACCAGCACGACCGGCGTACGCGTTGCTGCCACGTGAAAGAACCGAGGCCGGGTGGCTTCATTACCTTTTCGACAGCCACCGCCGAAACGGCAAATAGGCTTAACCCGGTTCCCCCACGTTGGTACGAGACGATGCTTCGATCGGTCGGACGTGTCGAGGTGTGCGACGGGATCCCGACGGCAGTCCTTGCTCTCTTGCTCGTGGTCGGACCAGTGGAAGGCGGCGGCAGCGTCGCAAGTCTGTGGCTGGTCATGGCCGTCCCGAGCAGGGGCCGAGAGATGCCTGGGCTGCTCGGGTCGATTGCCACTGGCGCACTCGTGGTGGCCGTCCTCGGATGGGTCGGTGCGAGTCTTGTCGATCTTCAGGTGGACCCAGGATTCGCCGCCGGTGTGGGCATCGCCGTCGGTGGTGGACTCGGGGCCCTTGCCTGGTTGCTGGCCGTCGACGAGACCGCCACACCGAGTCGGGAGACAATGGCGGTCGAGATGGCCGACGACCAGAATGGACCGGCCCCACAGCCGGCGGACCTGTTTGCGGCCAGTCCCGATCCGATCGTCTTTTTCGCCGGCGATCCACCGGTTGTCAGGGCCGTCAATCCGGCGTTCGAGGCGACATTCGGACGCCCGGCCGACTCGGTCGAAGGCTCTCCGCTGCGTGAGACACTCGCGGTGGACGCCCCCGACGACGTCGTGACCGCCACGCGCGGTGGCGATACCGACACCGTCGTCGACTGCGAAACTCAGGACGGGCTGCAACCCATGCGCGTCCGAACCGTCGCCAACGACGGGTCGACGGGCTATGTGCTCTTTACGCCCGTGGATGACCCCAGCCGGAACCCCGGCGAGTGACCGGGCCGCGTGGTGCCACACGTGGCCCGTGGCCGCGGCGATGAATCGTCCCGGTTGTGGGACGACCGCGACGCGTAAATCGGGCCCGAGACGGCTCGGCATGCGATGGCGCACCCGGCACGGATTCCACGGGTGGAACGGAAGTTTAAAGGCTGCAACAGAGCCAGATTCGCACACGGATGGCCGCGCTCCCCATGCAGATCGTTGACAGCTTTCTCCTCAACTACAACGTGGGTGATGCGCTCTTGGTGGCCTTCGTGCTCGGACTGCTGGCGACCATTCCGCTGAAGTCCTACAAGGTCATCACGCTCCACCTGCTGTTGTTCGGACTGATCTTCTTCCTCACGCCATCGAGTGCCCTCGCCGTCAATCCCTCGGGGGCGCACCTCCTAGGCGGTCCCATGCAGTACAAACTCGTGGGGCTCGGTCTGTTACTCGTCAGTCCTGTCCTCTACGTGTCAGTCAGTGAATGACGGGCTCGACAGGGTAGTCTGTCGTCACCGAATCGGGCGTGGGCTAGCTACCGCGTCACCGTCACCGGCACCGGCGACCGCCGCACGACGGTTTCGGCAACGCTCCCCAGTAGGATCCGCGACACACCCTCGCGGCCGTGACTCCCCGTCACGATGTGATCGATATCCGCGTCCTCGGCAACCTCCACGATGACCCGGGTGGGCTTGCCCACCTCGAGGAGTCGCTCCACGCTGACGCCCTGGGCAGACGCATCCTCCTCGATCGCCTCGAACAGGGTTTCGGCGCGGCGTTTCTCGTTCTGGTACCACTCCTCTGAGAAGCTCGGCAACGAACTCTCGGCACTGAACCCGGCTTCGACCGGGTTGATGACGTGGAGCAGGACCATCGTCGCCTCGGGGAACTCCTCGAAGACTAGCTCGCAGGCATGGTGAGCCTGCTCCGAGCCGTCGACGGGCACCAGCACGCGTTCGGCCATGGAATGCCTATGCGGGGTGCCCGTTTCAAGGTTCGGCCAGCTGTTCCGGTGGCGCGCGACGGTGAGCGTGGCCCGACTGGGAAGACCACGACACGTCGGTGCCCCCGCGAAAAAAGGGGCATCACCGGCTCCGCCCGCCGTCGCGTCAGTCCCGACCGTGACGCGTCACGCAGTGCTCCAGGCCGATCAGCTCGGCCGGCTCCGAGTTGTCGGGTGAGTAGACGGCCATCTGGCCCTGCTCGAGATAGGGCACTTTCGACTCCAGTTCCGCCGGCAAGTTCACCGCCGAGATGGCGTCCTCGTCGCCGAGGTTGAGGACGATTCGCGTGTTGATCTGCGTGAAGACCGCCTCGGCGACGTCCTGTGGGTCCTGGGTGACGAGAAACAGCCCGAGGCGCTCCTTGCGGCCCTGCTTGGCGGCGTCGGTGAACTTGCCGATCACCTGTCTGGCCTGGACGCTCTCGGCGTCGGTGAGGAAGTTGTGGGCCTCGTCCATCCCGACGATCAGCGGCGTCTCCTTGATGCGCTCGTAGTCCGGGTCGTTCGAAAGTTTCTGGTCGACCAGAAGCGATGCCAGCGCGAGGACGACTGTCTCGGTCGCACGGGTATCGGTGAGGTGGTACGTCGGGACGACCGTCAGGCCACCGGGGCGGACGAACTCGTGAATCCGCTCGGTGATCGGTGGGGCATCCTGGTCGAAGACGTGTCCGAAGCCGCGAACCCGTCTGAGCACGGCGTCGAACGTCGCCTCGTGAACGCGGCCGCTCTCGTCCAGTTCCTCACGAAGTCCCGGATCGTCGAGGAAGGTCGTGAAGCCATCGTACGTTGCGTTCGCCCCGTATTCGCGGTCGAAGCGGGGGAGGAGTTCGTACGCGAGGGCGTTGTACTGGTTGTCGTTGAGGCCGCTGCCGGCGATCAACCAGGGATTGTCGGCGACCATCCCGAAGGGAATCGAGAACGGGACCTGCTCAGCACGGTGGTGGTCGGCTGCGTACGACGCGCCACCGACCTGCGGAATGAACGCGACCGTGTCCTCGTGGCCGCCGTGCGTGACCCCCTCGCGGTCGAGTCGGCTGGCGAACGCATCGTCGTAGTCGCCGTCGTCGTGCATCTGGGCGTACTCGTCCTGCGGATCGAACTGGACGACAGCTGGCTGGACCCGGCGATCCGTGCCGGCCTCGACAGCGTACGTTCGGTCCGCATCGAGGTACTGACGGAGGATGTTCTTCGCGGCGTGTGTCTTCCCGGACCCGGTGCCGCCGGCGATCAGTGTGTGCCGAAAGACGAGCGGGTCCCCCCGGTCGGCGTCGTCGCGGAGCCGGTAGGCGATGGTCGGCGGCTCGGCGACCGTGCGGACCTTCTGGCCACCGACGGCCAGGTGCCCGACGAAGACGCCGGACTCGGGGATCTTCAGCCCGGTCGTGATCTCTTCGGCGTCGTCGGCGTGCCGGACGACCGTTTCAGGTTTCGGCACGCGGTCAGTCATCCGGCGCTGGAGGTCGCCGTCCGCCTCGTACAGCACTCCCACCGGGTCGATCGCGGCCATGAGTTTGAAGTCGGTCTCGTCGATGCCGGCCGACCGCATGGCCCGTCGGGCGTGGATCTCCGTCGCGTCGTCAGCCCGGTACTCCTGTGCGTACTCGAGTCCCGTCACGCGGGCGAACAGCAACTCGCCGTCCGGATACGGCGCGACGAGATACGAGCCGATTCGCACGTCCGCCCGGTTCCCGGCCGTCACGTAGGCGCGGAGACGAGTCTCATCGCCCGTCTCAGCGACCCTGAGCCCCGCCGTCGCCGAGAGGACGCCGATCCCACGGTCGCGGCCGGCTGGTGTGGCGTCGTAGGTCTCGAAGTCGTCATCGACAGCGTCCGACTCGGGGTTCGATGGATCGTCATCGAATTCGTCGAAATCACCGAGGTCGGCCATTGAGACCGCCGACGGGGCCACGACACTTCCCCGTTTCCCCCTCGGGGCGAAAGTGAGGCTCGAGGACTCCCCACACACGGGGGAGCACACCCCATCTCCCACCCACCACCACGACACGCGTGGACCCGTCCACGGATGCCGGCCGCAGCCGGCCTCAGTTCTCGTCAAACCCGGCGACGACGCCCCACCGCCGCTCGTCGTAGCTCCGGTGGCGGCTGGCGTCGAACTCCTGCTCGATGCGGTCCCGGAGCGTGGCCTTGCCCTCGCGATCGATCCGCGCCAGCGAGTCTGCCTTCTCGACCGCACGGGGCGGACCGCGCTGAGCGGCAACGGCTGCGAGCACGGTATCCGTCAGCCGCTCGCGCGTCGTACGATCCCTCGTCACGGCAAACGGCGCTTCGACTCGGTAGACGGTGTCGTCACGGGGGTCGTAGACAGCCATGACAGTCACCTCGTACGCGCCGGCATCGAGGCCGAAGTCTCGTCCGAGATTCAGCGTCGACGGGTCCGCGACGAGGGCGTCCGTCCCGACACGCGAGCGGAACCACGTCGTGAAGGTGAGGTGGTCGGTCAGGAGCTCGCCGTCGGCGTCCCGTCGTTCGAGGATGCGACGGAAGAAGGCCTCGTCGTTCACCCACGGCGCACCGAGGACGTCCCGGAGCACGTGGCTAATGGCTTTCGAGGTACTGTTCTTGACGAATCCAATCAGGGGCACGTCGCGTGCGACAAAGCGCTCGACGAGTTCGAAGTAGTTGCCGATCACCTGTCGGGGGACGTCTGTCTCCGAGAGCACACGCCGGAGCTCCGGGTCGCGGTCGCGCCACTTCAGGAGGCCCGTCGGATAGAGCGGGCCATCGAGGACGAGGAGGTCCTCGACGACCGGGGCCTGCTCGATGGCGTGTTCGCTCTCGGCCAGGTACAGCGCCAGCGCGTGGACAACCGTCTGCTCGTATCGATCGACACGGGGCGCGTGGAGGATGCGGCGGCGGGCGTACCCCTCGTCGTCCATCCGCCAGTCCTCTGACAGCGACAGCGTCGGATCGTTCGTGTGGACAGTCAGGACGATCGTCCGGGCGCGGTGGAGAGAGACGTCCGAAGGGACGGCGGCCATTGCCGCCTGGGAGACGTCGAGGACCAACCCGTTCCGGAACGTGGTGGGGTTGATCGTCCCTGCATCGAGCCCGTGGTGTGTCGGAAACGACGGCTCACTCAGCGCGACATCGGCGATGGGCACCCGGCGTCGGGCGAGGTCATCGAGTGGCTCGAGGACCACCTCGCCGTCGTCGCGGAGCGGGTCGAGAAAGTTCGTCCAAGCCGTCTCGGCGAGCTCGGTCTGCTCACCCGGATCCACGGTGCGGCCCACGCGGTCGGCCAGGCGGGCGATCCCGTCGACGTGGACCGGGTCGAGGGTCATGCCCACGCAGTGGGCAGCAACTGGCAAAAGCCTCCGGGTCCGGCCCGGCCGGCAGCCAGCTGTCGGTCCCGTTTAGCGGTCGGCGACACCCTCGACGAGCATCCGGTGGAGGGCCTCCGCGATCTCCTCGTAGCTCTGCATACTGAGGCCGTCTGTCGTGATGAGTGCCCCGCGGCGATCCGTGGCGACGCGGAGGAGGTATCCGTTCTCGAAGGCGCGGACGGTGAACTTGTAGGCGCCCAGTTCCGAGTTCTGGTAGGCGTTTTCGGTCTCGCGGTAGCCACGCCACTCGTGGCCGACGAACGTGTTCAAGTCGGCGTCGCGCTCCAGGTCGTCCCGGAGATACAGCTGGTCGAACCCGGACCGGGTGAAGAACGTGACCGATCGGAGGCTGTCCCCGGTTGCAGTCCGGGCTGTCGCGACGATACTCTCCGCGAGTTCGTCGGACAGCAGTTGCGACTCCATACCGGTTTGGAGTCGGGCTGGCCACATAACTCCGGTGTTCGCGACGCCGGGTCACTCGAACTCGTGAGACGGGACGTCCCCCGGCACAGACCAGTAATCGGTTTCGGAGCCGCGTGCTGCCACGGACGATTCGTGCCAGCCGAGCAGCCGGCGAAGCGTAAGGGCTGTAGGCCGTCACGGCCTCGGAGCAGTATGGACGTCGGGCTGGTGATCCTGGACGGGTGGGGGGAGAACCCGGATCCGGACGCCCGTGACGCGGTCAGGGGGGCGGAGACGCCAACCTTCGACCGGTTGCACGCCGCGGGCGCCGCCGGCTCGATCGAAACCCACGGCCGCCGGGTCGGGTTGCCGGCCGGACAGATGGGCAACAGCGAGGTCGGGCACCTCACCATCGGGGCCGGCCGGGTCGTCTACCAGGAGTCCGCTCGTGTCACCGACGCGATCCGGCGGTGGCGGGGCGAACCCGTGGACATACCGGATGCGCTGGTGGATCCACCGCTCGACGAGAACGAGGCACTCACCCGTGCGTTCGAGCACGTGGCCGCCACCGGCGGACGCGTCCACCTGCTCGGGCTGGTCAGCGACGGCGGCGTTCACGCCGCCCAGACGCACCTCCACGCGCTCATCGACCTGGCCAGCGAACGAGACGTTCCGGCCGTCACCCACGCGTTTACAGACGGGCGTGATACACCACCGACGAGCGGCGTCGACTACCTGGAACAGCTCGAAACGCACGTCGACGCCGTCGGAACCGGCACGGTCGCGACGGTCAGCGGCCGCTACTACGCGATGGACCGCGACGGCAACTGGGACCGGACCCGGCGGGCATACGACGCAATCGTGGCCCGCGACTCCGCCCACACGGCTGACTCCGCGGTCGGCGCTGTTCGTGCCGCCTACGACCGCGGCGAGACAGACGAGTTCGTCCAGCCGACGCTCGTCCGTGACAGGCCGCCGCTGGCCCACGGCGACGCACTCGTGTTCGCGAACTACCGAGCCGACCGAGCCCGCCAGCTCACGCGCATGCTCACCGGGTTCGCACCGCCATGGGACGGCGAGCCACCTCCAGCCTGGCAATCGGCCCCAGCCCCGCCGGACGTCCGACTCGTCACTCTGACCGAGTACGACGAGACGTTCGACGTTCCCGTGGCGTTCCCACCCAGACAGCCCGCAGAGACGCTGGGAGAGGTGCTTGCCGAGACCGGACACACGCAGCTCCGGATCGCCGAGACCGAGAAGTACGCGCACGTCACGTACTTTCTCAACGGCGGCCGGGAGCTCGAATTTCCCGGCGAACACCGGGAAATCGTCCAGAGCCCGGACGTGGCGACCTACGACCTGCAGCCGGAGATGAGTGCCCCTGCAGTCACCGACCGGGCGATCGACGTCATGGAGCGGACGGATCCGGCCGTCGTGATCCTCAACTACGCCAACCCCGACATGGTCGGTCACACCGGCGATTTCGAAGCTGCGGTCGCTGCCATCGAGGCCGTCGACGCGCAGCTCGCCCGGCTCGTGGGCGCGATGCGCCGGACTGGTGGACACGTGCTCGTGACGGCCGACCACGGCAACGCCGAGGACATGGGCACCCCCGAGAACCCCCACACCGCCCACACGACGAACCCGGTCCCGCTCGTCTACCTCGCGGCTCCGCACGCTGGCGATGACGAACCGCGGGTCGAACCCGGGGACGACATCGCTGGCGGGTACACCGTGCGACCCGATGGCGGTCTCGCGGACGTTGCCCCGACGATTCTCGCGCTCATGGAGATACCGACACCGCCGGCCATGACCGGCACATCCCTATTGGCGGAAGACTGAGAAGCCTGTCGGCCGTCTGCCCAGCCGTGGACGCGTATCGAATCGCCTACGACGGGCGCGCCTACCACGGGTTCCAGCGCCAGCCGGACATCGAGACGGTCTCGGACGCCATCCTGGCCGCCCTCGGGGAGCTCGGTGTCATCGAACACGGCGCCGTCCCGCCCGGCTACACCGCGGCCGGCCGCACCGATGCCGGCGTCTCCGCCGTGGCTCAAACGGTCGCGTTCGAGGCACCCGACTGGCTGGGGCCGAGCGCGTTCAACAGCGCACTTCCGGCGGACATCCGGGCCTGGGCGCACGCCGACGCGGCCGCCGAGTTCCACGCGACGCGGGACGCATCGTGGCGAGAGTACACCTACTACCTCCACGCGCCAGCGGCGGATACGAACCAGGCTCGGACGGCTGCCGGGGAACTCGCGGGTCGGCACGACTTCCACAACCTGACACCCGACGACCAGGGGACCGAGCGCGACATCTCCATCGCCGTCGACCGGGAAGACCCGTTCCTCGTCCTCGTCGTTCGCGCAGACGGCTTTCCCCGCCAGCTCGTCCGCCGGCTGGTTACGGTCATCGAATCGGTCGCGACTGCGTCGGCCGATCCAGGAATCGTGGACCGAGTCCTGGGCGACGAACCCCTCTCTGGGCCAGCCGGGATCGGCCCGGCACCTCCCGAACCGCTCGTCCTCACGGCGGTCAAGTATCCCGATCTCACTTTCGAGGTGGACGCCGACGCCGTTGCGAGTGCCCGGGCGATCTTCGACCAGCGACGGATCGAGCAACGGACCGCCGCCGCCGTCAGCGGGGTTCTCGCCGACCTCCCAACCGGCGGGCAGGACAAGCGCCAACGCTTAGGGGCCGGCGAGCCGACCCGGGAGCCATGAGTTCGGTCCCGGAGCGTGAGGAGATCGACGAGGCCTACACGTGGGAACTCTCGTCGCTGTTTGCGACGGACGACGAGTGGGAAGCGGCGTACGAGACAGCCGCCGGGTCCGTGGAGGAGATCCAGGCATTCGAGGGCCGGCTGACCGACGACGCCACGACGCTCCGAGAGGGGCTCGAGACGTACGAACGAGTGATGCGACGCGTCGACGACGTCGCGACGTACGCCAGGCTCCGGCGCGACGAGGACACCCGGGACGACCAGGGCCAGGCGATGGCGACGCGCGCCCAGTCACTCGCGACCGACGCCAGACGCGCGAGCAGTTTCATCGAGCCCGAGCTGCAGACACTCGAGGCGGACGACGTGGCAGCCATGGTGGAGGCGGAACCGGCACTCGCTGAGTACGACCACTTCATCGACGACGTGCTCCGAAAGAAACCACACACTCGCTCGGAGGACGTCGAGTCGCTCCTGGCCGACCTGAGTGAGGTGACCGGTGCCGCCGGCGAAGTGTACTCGATGCTCGCCAACGCCGACATGTCGTTTCCGAGTGTCGAGGCGCCAGACGGCGAGGCGCGAGAGATCACACTCAATAACTTCACCACCCTCCAGCAACACCCCGACCGGCCGTTTCGGCGCGACGTCTACGAGGCGTTCTACGACGAGTGGAAGACCGTCCGGAATGCTGTCGGCACCGCCTACCGGAAGAGCGTGAAAGCAGACGAGAAGCTCGCCGACGCCCGCAACTTCGAGTCGGCTCGGGCAGCCGCTCTCCACGGGCCCAACATCCCCGAGACCGTCTACGACACGCTCGTCGAGACAGTCCACGAGAACCTCGGTCGGCTTCACCGCCACGCCGAGCTCAAGCGGGACGTGACCGACGGGCCAGACCTGCGGCCGTGGGATCTGTACGTCCCCCTGGTCGAGGGGGAGAGTCCAGAGATCACCTGGGAAGCGGCGTGTCAGTACGTGAGCGAGGCGGTGGCGCCGCTCGGCGACGCGTACCGCGAGCGGCTGACAGACGGCCTCGACGGCCGCTGGGTCGACGTCTACGAGACGCGTGGCAAGCAATCGGGCGCCTACAGTAGCGGCACCTACGACTCCCAGCCCTACGTGTTGATGAACTACCAGGCCGACGTGTCGTCGCTCTACACGCTCGCGCACGAACTCGGCCACTCGATGCACTCCGAACTCGCGAGCGAGGCCCAGCCGTACGTCTACGCGGACTACGAGATCTTTATCGCCGAGATCGCCTCGACGGTCAACGAGACGTTGCTCACCCACCACATTCTCGAGACGGCGGACGACGAAAAGCTGCGCCGGCACGTGCTTAACGAGTATCTCGAACGGTTCCGATCGACGCTGTACCGCCAGACGATGTTTGCCGAGTTCGAGCACCAAACGCACGAACGGTCCGCCGCCGGGGAGCCGCTCACGGCCGATCGGCTGGACGAGCTCTACCGTGATCTCAAAGCCGACTACTACGAGCCCGCAGTCCTCGACGACCGCATCGAGCGCGAGTGGATGCGGATCCCCCACTTCTACCGGGCGTTCTACGTCTTCCAGTACGCGACCGGCCTCTCGGCGGCGGTGGCGCTCGTCGAACAGATCCACGAAGAAGGGGAACCGGCTGCGGAGCGCTACCGTGAGTTTCTGGCGAGTGGCTCCCGCGGGTACCCGCTTGAGTTACTCGACGCGGCCGGGGTGGACATGACCACGGCGAACCCGATCGACGCGGCACTCTCCGTCTACGGGGAGTATCTCGATCGATTCGAGGCGCTGAGGTAGGGCGAGGGGATTTGCTGTCGAACCGGACACATTTTGTCGGCAGTCCGGTGACTGAGGCTCGTCGAAGTCGGCCCACGGACCCGATTTCAGCCCCTCGCCAGCTTCCCGACAAACCTATGTCCCCGGATTCGCAACACACGGGCAGATGTCTCGGAGTCCGTCGCTGCCGGATCGGCCGCGCTTGGACCTCGATCCCGACATGACCCCCGACGAGCGGCTGGCAGCGCTCCGGGAGCACTACCGGGAACTCGTCCGGGTGAACCGACAGTTGCAGTCACAGCTCGAGGCCGCCACCGACCGCCAGGCCGACCTCACCGACGAAGTCGATCAACTCGAGCGAGAGAACGAGATGCTGAAGACCTCGTCGCTGTACGTCGCGACGGCCGAAGAACTCACAGACGACGGCGTGATCGTCAAGCAACACGGGAACAATCAGGAAGTCCTGACGGAGGCCTCCCCGAGCCTCCGGGAGAATCTCGAAGCCGGCGATCGCGTCGCGATCAACGACTCCTTCTCCCTCCAGCAGATCCTCGATGCCGAAACTGATGCCCGGGCCCAGGCCATGGAGGTGACCGACAGCCCGGCCGTCACCTACGAGGACATCGGCGGCCTCCGCGAACAGATGCGCGAGGTTCGCGAAGCCGTCGAACAGCCGTTACTGGACGCCGACCAGTTCGCCGAAGTCGGCGTCGACCCACCGTCCGGCGTCCTGCTCCACGGCCCCCCGGGCACAGGGAAGACCATGCTCGCCAAGGCCGTCGCCAACCAGACCGACGCCACGTTCATCAAGATGGCCGGATCCGAGCTCGTCCAGAAGTTCATCGGCGAGGGGTCACGACTCGTTCGGGACCTCTTTCAGCTCGCCAGCGAGCGCGAACCGGCCGTGATCTTCATCGACGAAATCGACGCGATCGCGTCGAAACGCACCGAGTCGAAGACCTCGGGCGACGCCGAGGTCCAGCGGACGATGATGCAACTCCTCAGCGAGATGGACGG
>CAYLJD010000060.1:0-14808 GCA_964383875.1 uncultured Halobacteriales archaeon | reverse complement strand
TTGGCCGGGTTCGAGATCATCGCGTTCTCGATGTAGAGGTCCGAGCAGTCCGAGGCGAGGCCGGAATCGAGTTCCCCCTGGACGAGCGCGGACAGGTCCCGGCCGTTGTCCGTCGCGGGGAAGATGTTGTACCGCGGTTCGAAGTAGTCCCGCCACTCGACGTCCCAGTCCCGACACATGTGGCACATGATTTCGGTGTAGGGTTTGTGGCGGAACCGCCCCAGCTGCTCGTCTTCGTGGTAGACCGCTCGGTCAGCGCCGTAGGCGATGGCCTCCTCGGCGAGGTCCGCGACGTCGTCCCCGATGATCACGGCGATGACATCCTCGGGGGCGCCGTCTTCGTCACCACCGTATTCGTCGTTGTATTCGTCCATCAACCGGCGGGCGTGCCCGAGCATCTCCTTGGAGACGTCGATGAGCTCGCCGTGTTGGGTCTCACAGTAGATCCACATGTCGCGGTAGGTCTCGCCGGATGCGACCGCGACGTACTGCTTGTCAGCTGTCGGGTGATCCAGATCTGGGTACTTCTCCTCCGGCGGGACGTACTCGACTTCCGCAGATTCGTCGTCTCCACCAGTCAACGACTCGATCCGGTTCTCGATCTGTGTCTTTGCGCCCTTGCGGTCTTTGCCCGCGGATTCGCGCTCCAGGAGGTCGTCCAACACGTCCGGATCGTCGACGTCCCGTACCATGTTCGCGACGTCGGCGACGGTCAGTTCGGTCAGGTCGACACTCTCAGGATCGATGTCGTCGTCCTCGCTCGTTAGTTTCTCGAGGCGGTCCTCGAGGAGCGTTTTCACCGGCGCGCGGTCCTCCCCGTCAGCTTCGAGATCGAGCATCTCACGGATCTCGTCAGGATCCTCGATGTCGCCGATTTTCGGCCCGAGGTCGGCGATTTCGTGCTCGGTGGGGTCGATCTCGACCACACTCAGTCACCTGCCGCGTACGGCTGCATTTCTTCGAAGACCTGTTCCATGGCGTCTGTGTCATCCGGGGCCAGTTCGGTGGCCTCCCGATCTGACTCGCCCTTGGGAATCGGATCGACGCCGGCGACGATCGTCGGCGAGCCGTCCAGCCCGATGAAGTCGGGATCCAGGTTGAGATCCTCGTGATTCCAGACCGTGACCTCGTCCTGGATGCCTTCGGCGCGTTCGATGGTCTCTGCCCGGAGATCCTTGTACCGCAATCGGTGATCGGCGCGCCGGTAGGTCGGCTCGAATTCCGGATCAGTCACGATAAACGCCGGCAAATCCGCCTCGACTGTCTCGATTTCAGAGGTGTCGCCCTCGACGAGACGCTTGACGCGAATCGTCTCGTCGGACTCGTCGATGTCGATCGCGATGACGTGCGTGATCAGCGGATAGTCCGGGAGGTTGTCGTTGATATTGAGACACCAGTTCGTCTGTGGACCCGTGTGGCCGGTTTCGCCGTCGGCCGTCTTGAAACCGGCAAAGACCAGGTCAGGCCGTTCGTCGAGGTTGTCGATGCCGGTCGCGACGGTAATGCCCGTAGCCCAGGTGTCAGCAGCGCCCATCTCGCGGTCGGAGAACAGATACAAGTCGTCCGCGTAGACGTCGCGCATGCCCTCCTGGAGGACCTCCTTGTAACCGGGAGGCCCCATGCTCACCAGGGAGACTGTTCCCCCGTGTCTCACCTTCGTCTGGAGCGCAGCCCGGAGTGCCGTTTTGTCGTTCGGATTCATCACCGTCGGCGTTTTCCCCCGCTCGAGGTGGCCGTCCTCGTCGAAGGAGACTTTCCCCTCGCGGAAGTCGGGTACGCCCTTCGTTAGTACGACGCTTCGCATTGTTAGACCCTACGTGGTACCGGCGCCCCGCCAGGCCTAAGTGTTTCGTCATCGCCCGCAACCACCGCTCTCTGGAGGATTTCGAAATCGACGACACGGACTCGCGGGAAAACTAGATCCGGCCGGCTCGGCTCGGGTCGACGTCGATGGCGTCGACCGGACAGACGTCGACACAGAGCATGCAGTCGATGCACTGGTCTTCGTGGGTCGGGTCGGCTTTGATCTCACTCTCCGGATGCCCCGGCGTATCGACCCACTCGAAGACGTCAACCGGGCAGTCCTCGAGACAGGCGCCGTCTGCGATACAGAGATCGAAATCCACGGCGACGTGCGTCCCGTGAATTCCCTGTAGTTCCTCCGTTGGGTCGTCACCATCCGGCGTCCAGACCCGGTGACCCTCGTGTCTGTCTACTTCCTCGTAGGTGTCTTCGAATTCAGGGTCAATCGCCATTGGTACCTAGAACGTGGACGAGCGGATACCTTAAACCTTGGATCGAAGCTGATCGCCGTGTGGCGTGTTCGCACGGATGCGGGGCGGAGGGTGAATGGACCCGATACGCCGCCCGCGGCAGAGAGGGAGCGGTATTTGTGTCCGGCGTTCGTACTCCGTTCCAGGGAAGCCCGACCGGCTCCCGCGCGACCACCATGACCCACACGATCGAAATCAGCGACGACCTGCACGCCCGCCTCGACGACCACCTGGAGGAAGGTGAGACCTACGCCGAATTAATCGAAGAACTGCTTGCCGTCTACGAGACCGAGGGCGCCTTCCTCCAGGAAGGCTACTCGGAGTGACGGGCTCGTCACCCCCCGGTCGTCTGGAGAACGGACGGCCGCATTCCACCAGGAGGTGTCGGATGATGCGACCGATCGGTCGAAGGCGGCCACCTCGTGACACCGCCAGACATTCCTGAGAACCGAATACCACCGACAGTGTCCCGGAGCTATGCCCAGGTCCACCATCCGGCGCCAAACCACCGGTAGTCGTGGGTGTCTCGACGCACCGACGGCCCGTTTCACTCAGCGGTGTGCGAAATACGTGACCATCGTGTCACTTTCCTGCCGATCGACGCGGGCGAAGCCGACACGTTCGAGCTGGAGGAGCGAGTCGGGCTCGTACGCCCGAATCCCCGGTTCGGCCCGGCCGGAGACATCACCCTCCATCGTCCGGAGCCGCGTCGGGACACTCTCTTCTACCGGCACCCAGTGGATCACCGGGACGTCACCCTCCCTGACGACGTCGATTGACTCGCCGGTCCACTCGAACGCGTCGCGGGTGTGACGAACGCAGCCGTATCCCTTGAGCCAGACGCGCTCCTCGCGGGCGGGCAGATCGTCGGATTCGAGGAGCACAGCGCCCCCGACGGGAATCTCCCGCGTGCCGCGATCCTCGTGATCCGGATGGACCGGCGGTGTCCCGATATCTGGACCGCCGATGAGCTGTCGCTCGACGGCCCCGCCGCCACGGTCGGGATGATCGCGAACGAAAAACGCCCGATCGGCCTGGTCGTCGACGATTTCCCGGTTCGCCGCATAGATCGACGACATCGCCAAATCGACGTTTGAGGTCGACGTACCGAGTTCGATCATTGCATCGACAATCGCGTCTCCGCGGATTCCACGCCGGCGGAGGCTCGCTATCGTGGGTGCTCGTGGATCGTCCCATCCCTCAAGCTCGCCGGATTCGATCGCGTCGCGAATAGTGGAGGTCGAGAGTGGAACGTCGTAGGCGTCGATCTGAATATGGCCCCAGTGGATTACCTCGGGATAGTCCCAGTCGAAGTAGTCGTAGAGAAATCCCTGCCGGCGAGCCGAGTCCTGGAGGTCGATCCCGCGGATGATGTGCGTGATGTCAGTCAGGTGGTCGTCGATACCGCTCTGGAAGTCGAGCAACGGCCAACACCGCTCGTCGGCGGCCGCATCCCGGGGGTGTGGGGTGTCGACCATCCGGAACGCGACCCAGTCCCGTAATGCGGGGTTGTCGTGCTCGATGTCGGTTTTGACCCGGAGCACCATCTCCCCGGCGTTGTACTCGCCGTCGACCATCTCTGCGAACTCATCGGTGATCGTTCCGGTGCCCTTCTCACGGTGGGGACAGGCCTCCCCGGCGTTCTTGAGTGCCGAGAACTCGTCGCCCGGACAGCTGCACGTGTAGGCGCCGCCGCGGTCGATCAGGTCCCGCGCGTACTCGTAGTAGGTCCGGAGCCGATCGCTCGCGATGAGTACGTCGTCGGGCTCGAAACCGAGGTACTCGATGGCCTCGAGGATAGCGTCGTACGCGTCGAGGTCCGGGCGTTTCGTCTCAGGATCGGTGTCGTCGAATCGGCAGATAAACGAGCCGTCGTATCGCTCGCCGTACGTCCCGACGACGGCGGCCATCCGTGCGTGACCGATGTGCCACGGACCATTCGGATTCGGTGCGACCCGCATGCGCACCGCGTCGGAGGCCGCTACGTTCGGGAGATCGGGGAGCGGATGCGCAGCGTCATCCGGTTCCGCGTCAAGTGCCGCGAGACGGTCGGGGGCCCGTTCGGCAAGGCGGTCTCGCTGGGCTGTCACCGTCATCTCGTTGACCCGTGCCACGACCGGTTCGACCACGTCCGGAACCTCGTCTCCGAACGCCCGAAAGTCGGGATGCTCGGCCATAATCGGTCCCACAATCGCGTCGACCTGTGCCTCCCCATCGTGGGCGACCGCATTGACGAGTGCCGTGACCTCCGCGATCGTCTCTAACTCTGCCCGCAAATCCTCGTCCATTACCGCGAGTCTGGGGAGCCGTGACCTAAATCCCGTTGCCCTGGGCCGCGACCGGCCGGCGTCACCATAGCGGTCAAATAGGATGCGCCGCAAGTGGTCCCATGCCCGACCGGGAGGGGCCGTCGGATTCGCTCGTGGACCTATCGCGGGCGGACCTCGTCTCCGTCCTCGACGCCGTGACCGACGTGCTCTACGTGTTTACCCCGGATAACAACTTTCAGACGTGGAATGACGCCCTGATCCAGGTGACCGGCTATAGCGAGCATGAAATCGCGGATATGAGCCCCGGCGAATTCTTCGAGGGAGACGATCGCGAACGAGTATCGGCCGCGTTCAGTCGGGTCATCGAAGACGGAACCCGAGCGACGGTGGAAGCCAATATCGTGACGAAGGATGGAACGGAGATCCCATACGAATTCACCGGCGTGCGGCTGCGAGTGAACGAGGCCGGAGAGACACTCATTGCGGGGATCGGTCGCGACATTTCCGAGCGGGTCGAACGGGAACGTCAGCTGCAGCTACAGAACGAACGCCTCGAGGAGTTCACCGCCGTGGTTTCCCACGACCTCCGGAATCCGATCGATGTCGCCCACGCACGACTCGATCTGGCCGGGACGGAGTGCGACAGCGAACACCTCGACGTCGCCCAGGAGTCACTACGTCGCATGGCCCGCATCGTCGAGGACAGTTTGGAGCTCGCCAATCAAGGCCAGTTTGTCACCGACGCGGACTGGATACGTCTCCAACGAGCCGCCAGGAATGCCTGGCGGCAGGTTGATACGGCGTCGGCGCTCCTCGAAACCGTCGGCGACACCAAGCTCCACGCCGACGAGGACAGGATCCAGCACATCTTCGAGAACCTCTTTCGAAACGCGGTCCAGCACGGCGGCGAGACGGTTCAGGTCACCGTGGGCAGTATGGACGACGGTTTCTACGTGGCCGACGACGGTGACGGGATCGATCCGGAGAACCGGGACCAGATCTTCGATCCGGGCGTGACGTATGCACCGGACGGCACCGGGTTCGGCCTCTCAATCGTCCGACGGGTTGCCGAGGCCCACGGCTGGGAGCCAAGGGCGACGGAGTCTGCCGACGGTGGCGCACGGTTCGAGTTTACCGGTGTCGAAACCCGTCCAGTCTGACACGGCCAGTCAGTACTCGCGCTCGACGAGGTACGAGGCGATACCGGCCAGGAGCGAACGGGCCTCGTTCTCGGGTAACGCCGTGAGGGTCTCCGTCCCACTATCCACGAGTGATCGGGCTCGATTGCGGGCGTATTCAATGCTTCCGGCCGCGTCCAGCCGAGCGACCGCCTGATCGATCTCTGCTTCGGTCACGTCGGACACGGTCTCGGTATCGACCAAGTCATCGACGGCGACGCCGTGTTCACGCGCGTGGACTGTGATCAGCGTCTGCTTGCCCTCGACCAGATCGCTCCCACGTTGTTTGCCGAGCTGGGCTGTCGGTGTCGTCAGATCCAGCAGGTCGTCCTGGATCTGGAATGCCCGCCCGACGTCAAGGCCGTACGCGTAGAGCGGATCGACCGCCTCGTCGTAACCGAGGAGGATCGCCGGAATGCTCGCGGCTGCCGCGTAGAGCACAGCCGTTTTGAGCTCAACCATCTCGAGGTACTCGTCCGGCGTGACCGCGTCGCGCTCCTCGAACTCGATGTCGAGTGACTGCCCCTCACAGATTTGCGTACAGGTGGTTGCGAGTTCGGCCAGCGCACGGACCGATCGGTCCGCGGGCGCCGTCGTCTCGAGCATGTTTTCGAAGGCCTTCGCGTAGAGCGTATCGCCGGCGAGAATGGCCGTCGAGAGATCGTAGTGCTCGTGGACGGCGGGGACGCCACGACGGACCGGATCGTCGTCCATGATGTCGTCGTGGATGAGCGTAAACGACTGGATGATCTCGATGCTGACCGCGGCGGTCAGGAGGTCGAGTGAGGCCCCACTCGCCGTGGGAAAGGCGCGGTAGTCGACCGACAGTGGGGCAACGTCGGCGAGGGCCTCACCAGCGAGAAGCAGGATCGCTGGCCGGAGACGTTTTCCGCCCGCCTCGAGCAGGTATCGAGAAGCCTCGTAGAGCCGCTCGGGTCGACCGACAGGCAAGTCCACGTCGAGCGCGTCGTTGACGATGGACCGACGCTCGGCGATGGCCGTTTCGACGCGCGACTGGCTCGCCATGGCGTCCTACTCCACGAGCGTGAGCATGTTGCCGTTGCGCGTGACGTGGAGATCCCGACCAACGGAATACCCAGCGTCCTCGGCCAGATTCACGTAGTCCGAATAGCCGGACATGTCCTGGTGTGCCGGAATGACGTTCTGTGGCTGGAGGGCGTCGAGCATCTCGTAGTGGCCCTCCTTGTTCAGGTGCCCGGAGACGTGGACGTCGTCGTAGATGCGCGCGCCCTGCATTCCGAGGAGTTTCTCGGACTGGTAGCGCTGCCCCTCGTTGGTGGGCTCGGGAATCACGCGTGCGGAGAAGATCACCTTGTCGCCGTCCTCGAGTTCGTACGGCGTCTCGCCCCGACCCATCCGCGTGAGCATCGCCCGGGGTTCGCCCTGGTGACCGGTGACGATCGGGAGGAAGTCCGCCTTGCCCTCGTTCATGACCCGCTTGAACGTCCGGTCGACAGATTTCCGATGGCCATACATGCCGAGGTCTTCGGGGAACTCGACAAAGTCGAGACGTTCAGCCGTCCCGGAATACTTCTCCATGGACCGCCCGAGGAGGACGGGTTTGCGACCGATGTCGTCGGCGAACTCGACGAGGCTTTTCACCCTGGCAATGTGTGACGAGAACGTCGTGGCCACGATGCCGCCGTCGTAGTCCTCCATGCTGTACAGGACGTCCTTGAGGTGCCGACGGGCGACAGCCTCGCTGGGGGTGCGACCCTTGTTCCCCGCGTTCGTACAGTCTTCGATGTAACAGAGTACCCCATTGTCCTCACGGCCGATCTCCCGGAATCGGTCGATGTCGATCGGGTCCCCGATGACCGGTGTGTGATCGATGCGCTTGTCGAGACCGTAGACGATCGACCCCTCCGGCGTGTGGAGGACCGGGTTGATGGCGTCGATAATCGAGTGCGTAACGTTGACGAACTCGAGTTCGTTGTGGTCACCGATCTGTGTCGACTCGCCGGCCGCCATCTTCACGAGGTCGTTCTGGACACCGAACTTCTCCTCGCCCTGGATCTGCTGTTTGACGAGTTCGATGGTGAACGGCGTCGCGATCACGGGCGCATCGTACCGGTGGGCCAGCTTCGAAATTGCACCGATGTGATCGAGGTGGCCGTGCGTCGGCACGATCGCTTTCACGTCCCCCTCGAGATCCGACATGACCCGATCGTCGGGGATCGCCCCCATGTCGATCAGGTCGAGCGAGTGCATCCGCTCGGTCTCGACGTTGTCGTGGATGAGTACTTTCGAGAGGTTCAGGCCCATGTCGAAGACGACGACATCCTCGCCGGCTCGTACTGCTGTCATCTGCCGCCCGACCTCCTCGTAGCCGCCAATTGTCGCGATTTCGATCTCCATTGTATCACTCCGAGGAAGCCGCTCCAGGCACGCGGATGGCCGGGTGACGCAATCGACTGCGCCGGTGACTAACGAGCCCGCGAAGCACCCTTGTCTGCAGGGCGATGGCGGCAGGCCAACCGGGCGATCCGTAGCCCGCTGCCGGGTCCCAGTCACCGAACGCGTCTCGACGGACACCTCACAATCGAGGTGTCCAGGAGACGCGTTCGCCGGCCGTCATACCGCATACCTGGAAACGGCCGTGCGCTCGGTTAGCGACTCGTTGGGGACGCGACAATAAAAACCGTCCGGGTTCGGGCTGTCACTCGTCCGTCGGATCCGCGAGGGGGTCGGATGGAGCACTCCGAGCTGCCGGGCTCACGTCGTCAGTGCCGGATTCCTCCGTGATCGGCTCGTCGTCGTCCTCGAGTTCGGCTGCCGGTTCGTCGGCCGGCTCCGACGAACCGAAGGCGATTTCCTCCGGTGATGGCTCGGGCGGCGCCTCGTCCGGTTCGTCCTGCGCGCCGGCCGCCTCGGCCGTCGTCTCCGGGTGCGGCGATTCACTCGGTTCGGCAGCCGTCTCGGCCGGTGCTGGGGTCTCCAAATCGGCCGGTTCGGGTGTCGGATCCGGTTGGGCCGTCACCGCGTCCGCGTCGTCGGCTGCCGTGTCGTGGTGTGCTGCAGGAGACTCGTCAGCTGACGGTTCCGGTGGCGGTGCCGACGCAGCCGGTGTCGATTCCACGGACACATCCTGGACCTCGAGTGCGGCAATCGACCGCTCCAACTCGGCGGTGCCAGTGGCCACGGCGTCGGCCACGAGTTTGTACGCCCCACTGACGTACCCGATCGCCACGACCAACACACCCAGGACGATCAAGAGGCCGCCGCCGAGCGTGTACGCCAGTCCACCCGATGTCGACCCGAGCGTCGCTGCGAGCCACGACCAGCCGAGGATCGAGGGCCAGCCGAGACCCAGTCCGAGACCGACCGCACCGGCACCGAGTATCGTCACGCCGGCGAGGTACGCGACGATCCACACCGCGTATCGGAGGCTCGCGTCGAATCGGATGGTTGTCATTGCTGTGTCACAGAGTGGCCGCTGGAAATAGATTTCGCCCCCTGCTTCGTCCCGTGCATTCGGTCCATCTCGGCGTGAGCGCACCCAACAGCCGTATCCAGCGGGATATCCGGCTCGGGCTCAGCGAATCGTCGTACCCGGGGACTCCCCCTGGAGAAACGCGGGAAGGCCATCCACGTCGAAGATCGAGGCGGGCGCCTCGAGGGCGAGGAGCCGACGAACTTTCGCCGCCATTCCACCGGTCACGTCTGTCGTGTCGGCAGTTGTCACCGCATCGGCGACCGTCTCGAAGTCGTCGATCTCCGGAACGACGGTTCCATCCGCAGCCAGGACACCCGGAACATCCGCACACAGGCCAACTCGCGTGGCATCCAGCGAGTCTGCGAGCGAGACGACAATCTCGTCGCCGCTGAGAATGGTCGCACCCACACCCTCGTGGGTGATGACGTCACCGTGGAGGACCGGCACAAATCCCGTGTCGAGCATCGTGGCGACGGCACCAGTGGGTAGATTAAGCGCGCCCGTCGCGTTTCGATACCCAAGTGACAACGGATGGACCGGCACCGCTGGCGACCCGGCCGCCTGGAGTTCGTCCACGACGGCCTCGTTGAGTTGACACATAGCCCGGTGGACGGCCCAGATTGCGTCGGCGTCGCGGGTACCGTCGGTCTCCGACAGTCCATGCGCGGCTGCCTGTGGATGCCCGTAGCTCCCTCCGCCGTGCACGAGCACGAGCCCGGCCACGTCTCCGCGGTCCATCGCCCCACCGACTGCCGAGGCCACGGACGAGATGGCCGTTTGATCGAGTGTCTCCGGCTCGTCCTTTCGGGTGATCACGCTTCCCCCGAGTTTGAGGACAGTGACCATCTCAGGGTTCCTCGACACGCACGCCGCGGGTATCGAGTTCGGCCCGAAAGGCAGCCTCGCACCCCGGCGTGTATTCCAGCGCCGTCTTCGTTTCGGGCGTTTCGTCGAGCGCCACGATACACCCGCCGCCACCGGCACCGGTCAGCTTTGCGCCACGGGCCCCGGCATCTCTGGCAGCCCAGACCATGGCGTCGAGCGACCGGGACGAGACGCCGAGTGCGGCGAGCAAGCCGTGGTTGAAGTCCATCAACCGGCCGAGCTCGTCGATGTCCGCCGCCGCGAGGGCGGCCTCGCCGTTCCGAACAATCTCCCCGATCGCCGACACGGTGTTCGCGGCAAAATCGTACTGGTCACGGAGGTTCCGCACGCCGGCGACGAGTGCCCCAGTGTCACCGGCTCCGCCGTCGTATCCGATGACGAACGGGAGGTCCGGCGCATCGATCGTCCGACAGTCGTCACCCTCGACCCGCACGGCGCCGCCCATCGCCGAGCAAAACGTGTCGGCGCGTGAGGCCTGTCCGTCCTGGACGTCGTGTTCGACCCGGTAGGCCCGTTCCGCAATCTCCTCGGGCGAGAGATCGACACCGAGCTCACGCGTCGCGGCCTCGATCGCCGCCACGACGACTGCGGCCGAGGAGCCGAGCCCCGCGCCCAGTGGGATACCGCTCTCGACCGTCATGTCGAAACCCACGTCCGCCGATCCGGCCGCGTCTCTGGCCTGGGCAATCGACCCCTGGAGGTAGCCCATGCCCGCGTCGATGAGTTCGTCGTGAACGTCGACGTCTGGCCGTTCGGTGGCGTCACCCTCGTACTCGACAGTAAAGCCGTCGAGGGTGAGGTCAGCCGCGTGGACGCGAAGTCCCTCGTCGCGGCGTTCGACAGTCACGCGGGCCCGCCGCTCTATCGCACACGGGACAGCGGGTTCTCCGTACACGACCGCGTGCTCGCCGAAAAGGTAGACCTTTCCCGGCGCGCTCGCGGTGACCATGGCACGGATTTACCGGGACGGGCTTTCAACCTTTCCGAACCCGCCAAGCGAGTCGCGGAACCCACGCCGACCCGCAGTCAACCGTTACACGTCGATATTCGTGTCGTACTTGATGTAGTTCCCGAGCCAGCCGCCGACAGCCGAGAGTCCCACCACGTAGACAGCTGCGAAGATGAGGATGAAGAGGATGAAGACGGCTCCGATACCGGCTCCGAGTCCGAACATGCGGGGTCCACCGCCCATCATGCCGAAGCCGAATCCAATGGCTCCGAGAAACGACGAGATGAAAAACATGAGCAGGACGAACGGAATCAGGGCGATCAACCCGGCGAATGCCCCGACGCGAAGCCCGTCCTCCCGAGTGCCCCCGTCCAAGTACCCGGCGATTGCGCCGCCGAGGACTGGGGCGAACGGAACGAATCCACCAGTTACCAACGTGACGACGCCACCAATCAGTGCGTTCACCCACGTGTCACCTTCGGCCATACGTGACGCTATCGGGGGATGCAAAATAGGGGTTCTCATTTGGGGCCACGACGGTGAATCGAACCGTAATGTGGCGAACATCCGGCCACGCTCAGTCGATGGCGATGCGGTATTCGTGCGTGCCGACATCTCCCTCGGTCGGCAGTCTGACCTCCAGCACGCCGTTCCGGTAACTCGCCGAGATCTCTTCTTCGATCACGTCGCCGGGAATCGACACGTGTTCGTGGACGCGACGGCTCCGCCGGTGCCAGGATTCGGACGTCTCGTCCGTCAACTCGACGACGGCACGAATCGTCAGGGTACCGTCGTGGAACCGCAAGTCGAGGTCGTTCCGCTCGAAGCCGGGGAGGTCGGCCGTGACGATGTACCCGTCGTCACTCGGTTCGACGCCGAGATTGGTGTCGCCAGGTGACAAGATATGGCCACTATCGTCGCCGGGCAACCCGTTGGGGAGGCCCGTACGCATCGCGCGTCGGGTGTGGTCGAACAGTCGCTCCATTTCCTCGAAAGGGTTGTATCCAGTACGCATATTCACCGTATAGAGAGGCAGTCGTTCAATATAATCGTGCCGAGATATGTGATAGCACAAATCCGCCATCCGGAGGTAGACCTGTTGTCGACCGTGTGTCCCCGCTATTCGGTCTTGAACTCCCCACAAATTAGTTGCAAGTGACGCAAACGAGTCGAGCTTCGTCATCCGCACCGGGAAGTTACCCGGCGTGGAGCGTCACCCGATCGCTCAGATGTCGCTCTCGAAGTCGTCGAGGGCGTACAGCGTCTCCGCGCCGCGGCGGTCGAGCGTTTCGTTCGCGAGCAGCCAGTAGACGACCGACAGCGCCTTGCGGCCCTTGTTGTTCGTGGGAACGACGAGATCGACATTGCTCGTCTGGTTGTTCGAGTCGCACATCGCGATCACCGGAATTCCGACGGTGATGGCCTCTTTGACGGCCTGTGCGTCCCCGATCGGATCAGTGACGACGACCACGTCGGGCTCGATGTAGCCCTCGTACTGGGGGTTGGTAAGCGTCCCCGGGATGAACCGACCGGTGCGGGCGCGGGCACCGACGGCCTCGGCGAACTTCTCGGCCGGGAACCGACCGTACTGGCGGGAGGAGGCGACCAGTATCTGCTCGGGATCGTAGTTGGCGAGGAAGTCTGCGGCCGTTCGGATCCGCTCGTCAGTCATCGAGACGTCGAGGACGTAGAGTCCGTCGGTCCGGACGCGGTGGATGAACCGCTCCATATCCTTGGTTTTCTGCTGGGTCCCGATGTGGACGCCAGCCCCGAGGTAGTCTTCGACGGGGATGAGCAGGTCCGCCTCCTCGTCGGGCATCACGTCCTCGTCAGTCTCGGACGGTTCCGCCGTCTCGGCCGTGTCAGCGGTCGAGGCGTCGGCATCGGTCTCCTCGGCTGCTGAGTCCGCTGGATCTGTCTCGGCCTCGGCCGCGTCGGCGTCGGCGGGCGCCTCCTCGGTCGTCTCGGCCTCTTCCTCGACCGTCTCGGTCACCGCACCGGCGTCGCCGGCGGGGTCCGGGTCGTCAGTCGCCTCGAGGCCGTCGTCGTCTTCGTCCTGGCTCATGCGTTGTGCTCAATTCTGATGAGTTCGTTCAGTTTCGCCGTCCGTTCGCCCCCGACCGCCCCCGTCTTGATGTACGGGGCACCGGTGCCGACGGCGAGGTGCGCGATTGTCGTATCCTCGGTCTCCCCACTTCGGTGAGAGATGACTGGACTGTAGCCGCTCGCGACGGACGCCTGGATCGCGTCGACCGCCCCCGAGAGCGTCCCGATCTGGTTTGGCTTGATCAAGATACTGTTCGCCGCGCCCATCTCGATCCCGCGGGCCAGGCGATCCGGGTTCGTGACGAACAGGTCGTCGCCGCAGATCAGCGTCCGCGGTGTGCCGGAAGCGGTCCCATCCGTCTCGTCGGACGGTGCGTCGGTCCCACTTCCAACCCGCTCCGTGAGCTGGGCGAACCCCTCGAAATCGTCCTCCTCGAGTGGATCCTCCACGTACACGAGGTCGTACTCGTCGACGAAATCGGCGACGTAGTGGATCTGCTCGTTCCGATCCCGGACCACGTCACCGTCGACGTAGCCACCGGCCTCCGGGTCGAAGAGCTCGGTGGCGGCCATGTCAACGCCCGCCCGAATCTCGAACCCGACGTCGTCCGCGACCGTGGCGACTGACTCGGTGACGATGTCGAACGCGACCTCGTCCGCGATCGACGGTGCCCAGGCGCCTTCGTCGCCCGTGCCGCAGGTGTGTCCTCGATCGACGAGTGCGTCCCCGACTGCGGCGTGGACCGCCGCGTTGGCGAACACAGCCTCCTCGACACTCGGAGCCCCGACGGGAATGGCGAGGAACTCCTGGATGGTGGTTGCGTCCGTGGCGTGGGCGCCGCCGCCGATGACGTTCCCCAGCGGCACGGGAAACGCGTCGCCGCGGAATGTCCCGCCGAGGTGCTGGAACAGTGGGGCGCCGAGAACGTCCGCCCCGGCCTTCGCCGCGGCCATGGAGATTGCCACCGCGCTGTTGGCCCCAATGGCCGAGAAGGTCTCGGTGCCGTCGGCGGCGCGGAGCGCGGCGTCGACTTCTCGCTGATCACCCGCGTAGACTTCACCGACGAGGCGGGGGACAGCCTCCTCGCGAGCGCTGGCAATCGCCTCGCCAACCGGCAGCTCGACGGCCTCGTATTCGCCAGTCGAGGCCCCGCTGGGGGCACGAGCCCGTCCAAACCCGCCACTTTCCGTGCGGACGTCCGCTTCGACGGTCCCGTTTCCTCGGGAGTCGAGGACGCGCCGAAGCGCGACGTCCGTCACAAGCGTCACTCGGCGTCACCCCGGCGCACGGTGAACGGGAGGACGCCGGTATCGTACTCCTCGGCGGCAATGAGGATCGGCTGTGACTGGTCTGTCTCGATGAGAACGGGCGCACCATAGGCCACCTGGAGCGCTCTGGCGCCGATGATTCGCGCTTTCTCGTATCGATTGTCCGTCTTTGCCATGGGTGTCACTGGTATGGGGCCACGATGTCGACGAGGTCTTTGTGGGAGATGAGCATGCGGCGGCAGCAGTGTCTGTCCACGCCGAGTTCGTCGAGGACGGCTTCGGCATCCTCGGGCTCGTCTGTCTCGCGAGTGCGGGCCTTGAACTCCTCCCAGTGCTCACCGACAACGTTCCCGCACGTGAAACACCGGACTGGGACCATCATGGCTGGATCACCGGTAGGACTTCTGGTAGCGGGCCCGGGCGCCGGGGCCGCCCCACTTCTTGGCCTCGCGCTGGCGGACGTCGTTGACCAGCAGCGAGC
>CAYLJD010000059.1:0-14813 GCA_964383875.1 uncultured Halobacteriales archaeon | reverse complement strand
CGATGACCGAGCTCGTCTGGGACACGCTGGATTCGCGGATCGCCTACACCTGCGAGGGCTTCGACGTGGTCACCGACGACGTGCGACTGCCCGACGGCACCGAAACCGAATTCGACTACGTGACCGAGTCCGAGAGCGTCGTCGTGCTGCCGTTCACGTCAGCCGGCGACGTGGTCGTCATCGACGAGTGGCGCCAGGCCGTCGGCCGTGTCAACCGCGGCATCCCCGCCGGGAATTTGGAGGGTACCGAAGCGCCGATCGACGCAGCGCCGCGCGAACTCGCCGAGGAAACCGGGTACACGGCCGATTCGTTCGAGCACCTGACGACCGTCGAACCGGCGAACGGCTTCGCGGACGCGGTCTTTCACTACTTCATCGCCCGGGGGTGTGAACCGACCGCCGAGCAGTCCCTGGACGACAACGAGTCGATCAGCGTGGCGACGGCGGCGTTCGATGATCTCCTCGCGTCCCTGAAAGACGACGATCTCCGGGACGGGCGGACGGCCTTCGGGATCTGTTACTACGCGTGTTTCGGCGACGGATCCGAGTAGCGATTGGGAAAGGCGGTCTGTCTCCACTGTAAAAAGGGTGGATCCATGGGAACCCCGTCGTGCCGATTTGAGCGGAAGAAAACGACACGGACACGGTCCTCCGTCTATCGTTGCTCGGATTTCCGCCTCGGAGAGATCGTGAAGGCGGTAACGGCCGCGAATAACCAATGGTCTGACAATCCAGTTTGTACGAGCAAAACGGTTATGGAAGCCCCTCACGAGATAGTTGTATGAGCCAGGAACGTGACGATGCCGGGCGTTTCACGGCAACTGTGACCGAGCAGGAGATTCTGAAGGTTTTTGACTACGAAGACGACCCTGTCCTCTCGGCCCAGGAGATCGCGGAAGGTCTCAAACGATTCGACAGAGAGATCACAAACGAAGGGGTCAGACTTCGCCTCAATCAGATTGAGGAGGGCGGGCTCGTGAGTCGGAAGGAACTCGGGGCGCGGGCCGTCGCCTGGTGGGCGAATGTCGCCCCCGAACTCAGCGCCGAGACCGAGAGGATCGTGGACGGCCGAGCCGAGTCGAGCGATTTCGAGGAGTTCTAAGTGCGTCGTGGCCCGAGTGCTCTTGCACGTCGATGTCGAGTAGAAACTCCAAGGGCTCCCTGATGACATCGAATCGAGAATTCGTTCGAAGCTGGAGGACGCTGGGCGTGATCCAGACCGAAATCTGAAACCGCTGAAAGGTCGAGACGAGTACTCGCTCCGGATCGGAAAGCGCCGCGCGATAATCGCATGGGACGAGGAGCAAGACGAGCTGCGAGTATTGGAAATCGACACCCGTGATACGGTATATGACTGAGCGAACGTCCGATCCGTCCTTGCGTACCGAACCCGCCCTTGTTTCGTTCGGTCGCAATACTTACCGCGGCCCCATCCCGAGAGGGGCCAATGCCACCGGTCTTCGAGGTGCATCGTTACGCCGCCGCCGGCCGGCTCGGCGAGCTCCGGGTCCCCCGCGCCGATGCCACCGTCGAGACCCCGGCACTACTGCCGGTCGTCAACCCCCACGTCCAGGCGATCGACCCGGCTCGCCTCGCCTCGGACTTCGGAGCCGAGATGCTGATCACCAACGCCTACGTCCTCTACGGGAGCGACGACCTCCGCGAGCCGGCACGTGAGCGCGGCCTCCACGACCTGCTCGGCTTCGACGGCCCGATCATGACCGATTCCGGCTCGTTCCAGCTCGCCGAATACGGTGAGATCGACGTCGACACGCCGGAGATCCTGCGCTTCCAGCACGAGATCGGATCCGACGTCGCCACACCGGTCGACATCCCGACGCCCCCGGACGTAACACGCGAAGCGGCGGCATCCGAGCGGGAGACCACCCAGGAGCGCATCGAGCAGGCGGCGGCGATGGATCTGGACGACGTGCTCGTCACGGCGCCGATTCAAGGATCGACATATCCTGACCTCCGGGAGACGGCCGCCCGAGAGGCAGCCGAGACGGACCTCGACATCGTCCCGATCGGCGGCGTCGTCCCCTTGCTGCGAAACTACCGGTTTGCCGACGTCGTGGACGTCGTCGCGGCGGCCAAGCGCGGGCTGCCCGAGAGCGCCCCGGTCCACCTCTTCGGCGCCGGCCACCCGATGATGTTCGCCCTCGCCGTCGCGATGGGCTGTGACCTCTTCGATTCGGCCGCCTACGCGCTGTACGCCCGCGACGGGCGGTACCTGACGGTCCGGGGGACCGAACACCTCGAGGATCTCGAGTACCTCCCCTGCGAGTGTCCCGTCTGCACCGAATTCTCCCCACACGAGCTCCGCAACCGCGCGGAGTCGGAGCGAGCCCGCCTCCTCGCCGAACACAACCTCCACGTCTCCTTCGGCGAAATGCGTCGCGTCAAGGACGCACTGTCCCGGGGAACACTCCTGGAACTCGTCGATACCCGTGCCCGGGGCCACCCGGCGATGCTCGACGGCTACCGGGCGCTCCTCGACCACGCCGACCTGCTCGAGGCGACCGATCCCGTCAGCACGGACGCGTTCTTCTACCTCTCGGCGGAGAGCGCGGCCCGGCCAGAAGTCCGCCGCCACCACGACCGCCTCGACCGGCTCGATCCCGACGGGCCGATCCTGCTCACGGAAGGGGGCGGCAACGCCGGCGACGGGGAAACGTGGCCGCTCATCCCGCCGTTCGGCCCCGTCCCACCGGAACTCCGGGACGCGTACCCGCTCTCGGGCGAGCTCCCCGAGCGGACCGATGACGCCGCCCGAGCGGCCGCCGCCGATGGCGTCGCAGCACTCGTCGACGCGACACCGAATACCGCCGTCACGGTTGCCCACCGCGGGTGGTCGGCACACGTCCTCGACCGGCTGCCAGCCTCGGTCGAACGCCGCGATCTGACCCAGGAGGAGCAGGCGTGACCCAGTACGTCGAGATCCACGAGCGCGACGGCGCCGCCAGACTGGGCGAGCTCCGCCTCGAGGACTCGATCACCACACCAGCGATCGTCGGGAACGAAAACGAGTTCCTCCCCACCGGCGTCGACGCCGACGGCCCCGGTGGCCCCCATCTGGTACTCAGGGACGCCGGCAGCCAGTGGACCGCCGAGCGGGAGGTACCCGACGGCGACGACGCCACGATCACGATCCTCCCCCACCGCGGCTTCCCCGGCGGGACGCCCGACGACGTCCAGGACGCCTTCGCCGTCGACTACCCCGACGTGGACTACCCGAGCGCGGCCGTCGTCACGCCGGACACCGCCGCGGACCTCGGCGCCGACGCGTACGTCCTCTCGAACGCGCAGGAACTCGACGGCCACGCCCAGGCGTTCGCGGCGGCGATCGTCCGGACCCGTGAGGCGATTCCCGCAGACACGGCGCTGTATCTGTCCGGTGTCGCCACGCCCGGGAACGTCGCGACGCTCGTCGCCGCGGGCGTCGACCTCGTGGACGCCGACCGGGCCATCCTCGCCGGCACGCAGGACCGGTATCTGACCCTTGTCGGGGAATCGCGCGTGTCGGACCTAACGGAACTGCCCTGTGCCTGTCCCGCCTGTCAGGTCCCGCTCGAGGACTTCGACCACCAGGCCTGTGCGGCCCACAACGTGAACGCGCTCCGGGCCGCCCTCGCCACCGTCCGCGAGCGGATCCGGGCCGGTCGGCTCCGGGACTACCTCGAGGGCCAGGCCCGCCACGCGGGCTGGCACACCGCCGTGTTCCGCCGCCTCGACCAGCAGTACGCCTACCTCGAACAGCGCACGCCCGTGATCCGCCAGGCCGAGCTCACCGCCGCGACGGACGACACCCTCCGCCGCGTCGAGATCCAGCGCTTCGCCGAGCGCGTGACGACCCGCTACCGCAATCGCTTCGCGAACCCGCTGGTCCTGGTGCCCTGCTCGGCCCGCAAGCCCTACAGCGAGTCACAGAGCCACGGCCAGTTCCACGACGCCGTCCAGTTCCGGGCCCACACGGTCTCGATGACGTCGCCCATCGGAGTCGTCCCCCAGGAACTCGAACTCACCTACCCGGCCCAGCACTACGACGCCGTCGTGACCGGCCACTGGAGCGAGACCGAGATCGCCTTCGTCGCCGACGTGCTCGACGCGTACCTCCGCCGCAACGAGTATCCGCGCATCGTCGCCCACGTGCCCGACGAGGGGTACCGCGAGGTGGTCGAGCGAGCGACGGCCACCCTGGATGTGCCAGTCGAGTACACCGTTGTCGACCATCCAACGACGGGGGAATCGCTGTCGAACCTGGCGTCGACGCTGTCGGACGAGCTGAAGTACGCGAAACGGGAGCGCCAGCACAACACCCTCACGGCGGTCGCGGACTACCAGTTCGGCGAGGGGGCCGGCGACAGCCTCTTCGCGGACATCACCATCGAGGGCCGGTATCCGAAACTGAAGGCCCACGACACCGACGGCGAGCAACTGGCCGCGCTCGTTCCGCACTACGGGATGCTCTCGTTCACGCTCGCCGGCGCCCACCAGTGGGCCGAGAGCGACGCACCGACCAAGGTCGTCGAGATTGACGGGTTCGTCCCCCACGGGAGCGTCCTCGCTCCAGGTGTCGTCGACGCGAATGACGAGATCAGAGTCGGCGACGAGGTCGTCATCGAGGGGCCCAACGCCTTCGCCGTGGGCCGCGCGCAGATGTCCGGCCCGGAGATGGTCGACAGCACGCGGGGGATCGCGAGCTCGGTACGCCACGTCGAAGAGCGGTGACTGGCGAACCGGTCCGGATTGACGTGACGGGGACGACGGACGATTACAGGCGCCTGACAGACAGCACCTGGCGGAGTGGATCGATCGCGAAATCGCCGTCGGTGACGACGAGCGTCTCCCCGGTTGATCGAGCAGAGGCGGCGATGAGAAGATCGTAGGTCGGCATCACGGAACCCGCTGAGGCGAGCCGGTCCTGGATGCGGGCGGCTTCGAGCGCGATCGTCTCGGTAAAGTCGATACTCTGGACGCGACCGAATGTTTCTCGGGCATCGACGACGTCAGTGTCACCCCGTCCTCGAACCTCCCCCTCGAGGACCTGGTAGACGCAGAGACTCGACGTCAACAGCCGGGGCTGATCGTTGACGTACGCGACGACGTCGTCGAGGCCGGCCAGGTAGTCAATGATGACCGACGAATCGAGGAACGCCATCTCACTCGAAACTCTCCCGGGCTCGCCGTCTCGCTTCACGAGCCTTCTCAGGCTTGTCGGTCCCCGCCCAGGCGCCCGGCTCCATCGAGCCGAATTCGGCGGCGAGTCGGTCGAGGAATTCGCTCCACGTTTCGTCGTCACGCTTGAGGCGCTCGAGGCGCGCTTTCGTCTCGTCGTCCACACGGATCGAGGTGCTCATGTGCATACATCGTGTATGCACGTCCCTAATCCTTTGGGGCGGTAGTTCGGATGGCGATGGCTCCAAACAACCACACTTCGACCGCGTAGCCGAACGCAGAGGCTAT
Organism: uncultured Halobacteriales archaeon; assembly: GCA_964383875.1. Classification (GTDB taxonomy): domain Archaea; phylum Halobacteriota; class Halobacteria; order Halobacteriales; family Haloarculaceae; genus CAYLJD01. Next base: position 9,347 of record CAYLJD010000059.1, on the reverse strand, counting down.
ACGGCCCCATCGACTCCGTCCCTTCAATGAGTGCGCCCGAGGAGCCCAGCCCCGAGGTCTACGAGCAGGGCCGCGGGATGGACGCGCACAACCAGGTCATGCGGGCGATCCGCGCCCGCAACGACGAGACCTACGATCCCCGCGAACCGACGCGGGTCTGGCTCGACGAGGACACCACGCCCGACGGCGTCTACGACTCGCTCACGATCGTCCTCAACACCGGCGGGTGTCGCTGGGCGCGCGCCGGCGGCTGTACGATGTGTGGCTACGTCGCCGAGTCCGTCGACGGCGGCACCGTCGCCCACGACGATCTGCTGGCCCAGGTCGAGGCGGCCACGGACCACGAGTCGGCCCACGCCGACGAACTCGATCACGCGGACGACGCCGCGGGCCAAGTCAAACTCTACACCTCCGGGTCGTTCCTCGACGAGCGCGAAATTCCCCCCGAGACGCGGGCGGCGATCGCCGACACCTTCGCCGACCGCGATCGGATCGTCGTCGAGAGTCTGCCGGACTTCGTCGACGCCGACAAGCTGGCCGACTTCACTGACCGCGGCCTCGCGACCGACGTGGCGATCGGGCTCGAGACCGCCAGCGACCGGATCCGCCGGGACTGCGTCAACAAGTACGTCGCGTTCGCGGACTTCGAAGCCGCGTGCGCCGAGGTACGCGCCGCCGGCACCGACGCGGGCGTCAAAGCCTACCTCCTCATGAAGCCGCCCTTCCTCGCCGAGGGCGAGGCGATCGCGGACATGGTCGATTCGATCGAGCGCTGTGCCGCCGTGGACGGCTGTCACACCGTCTCGATGAACCCCTGCAACGTCCAGCGCTACACCATGGTCGAGGAGCTGTACTACGACGACGGCTACCGGCCGCCGTGGCTCTGGAGCGTCTGCGAGGTGCTGGTGGAAACCGCCGAGGTGGACGTGCTCGTCGTCTCCGATCCCGTCGGCCACGGGTCGGCCAGAGGCCCACACAACTGCAGGGACTGCGACGACCGCGTCCAGCGTGCGATCAAAGACTTCGGCAAACGGCAAGATCCCACCGTCTTCGAGCAGGTCGCCTGCGACTGCGAGGGGACCTGGAACGCCGTCGTCGAGCGGGAGACGGCGTACAACATGCCGCTCGTCGAGTGAGGTGGCACTGAACGGTCCGGTGGCGTGTGGGTGACCCAGTGCAGGCGGGGGCGCCCCGATGTCTGACGCCAGCCAACGAAACTTAACTCCCGTCGGGCAGTTTCACTTTCGCTCCGGTAGGCTCGGGTATTTGTTCGTCGCTCCCCCGGTACACGATAGGGCTTGGAGCCCTCCTGTATGTCACGTGCTCCTTGCCCGCGTTCCCCATCCTTCCCCCTTTCCTGATCCGGTAGCGAGACGTATCGACCGACGCGTGTTCACCGAATTCAGGCCCCGAACCCCTCGAGGACACCCTGTCCGTCCGTGATCCCGATGTCCGGAAGCGTGACGCGCTCGGGGTGTGGCATCAACACCGCCACGTGGTCGGACTCGCCGGTCACGCCGGCGACGTTGTCCGTCGACCCGTTCGGGTTGGCGGCATCCGAGGTGTCGCCGTCGGCGTCGCAGTACCGAAAGAGGATCCGGTCGTCGGCGACGAGGTCGTCGAGCCGGTCCGCGGCAATCTCGAAGCGACCTTCACCGTGGGCGATGGGCATCTCGATCACGTCGCCCTCGTCGTACGCACTGGTCCAGGGCGTCGTCGCGTTTTCGACGCGAAGATGAATACGCTCGCACTGGAAGCGGGCGCTCCGGTTGGTCGTGAACGCGCCGGGCGTCAGCGACGCCTCACAGCAGATCTGGGCGCCGTTGCAGATACCGAGGACGGGGGTGCCGGCCGCCGCCGCAGCCCGCACTTCGTCCATGATCGGCGAGTGGGCGGCCATCGCTCCGGCACGAAGGTAGTCGCCGTAGGAGAACCCGCCGGGCAGGACGATCCCCGATACGTCGGCTGGGAGGCCGTCCTCGTGCCAGACGAGTCCGGCGTCGAACCCCAGGTGGGTCAACGCCTGGACCGTGTCGCGGTCGCAATTGCTCCCGCCGAACTGGATGACGGCGACCGTCATCGCTCTGCGACGCTCACCTCGTAGTCGTGAATCGTCGGGTTGGCGAGCAGCCGCTCGGCCATCTCGCCGGCGCGATCCGCGGCGGCCTCCGCATCGGTCGCGTCGAGGTCGATCTCGAACCGGTCGGCCGAGCGCAGGTCGGCCACCTCGAAGTCGAGGCGCTCCAGCGCACGACGGGTCGTTTCGGCCTCCGGATCGAGGACCCCCTCCTTGAGCCGGACCGTCACGGTCGCGGTGTAGGCGGCCATCACGTGGATGGCGGACGGCAGTCTCGAAAACTCTTGTGTCTCGGCTGGGTGGCCACCAGTGTCAGAGATCCCGAACCGCTGCCACCGCAGCATCGATCGACGGCGCGTCGAAGACCTCTCGGTCCATGTACGCGTTCGTCCCGGCACAGTAGAGGTCCCGCGCCACCTGGAGCACGTCGTCGGCCAGTGGCGACGGCTCGCGATCACACAGGGACGTCCAGTCGGCGATCCCCTCCCGGTTCGCCCGCGCTTTCGCGTCCGACACTGCCTCGACCCAGTCCGGCTGGGTCCGTTTGTGGTACTGCCGGAGCACCTCCTTGGAGACCTGCTGGCCGTCGTACGAGAACCGGTTCTCATCGAACGTCCCGACGACATCAGCCACGCGAATCTCCCCATCCGCGTACAGACACTCGATCTTGCCGTCCTGGTGGACCATGCCGGCCGCCGCGGCCTGCTCGGTCACGAGCCGGTTCACCTCGCGGGCGACGGATTCGAGGTCGTCGACGTCGGCCCGGCCAGCGATCGCGTCCGCCTCTGCGCGGTCCAGATACCGGTCCTGCTCCTCGTACTTCGTCGAGAACTCGACGACCGCGTCCGGGAGGTCGACGGCCTCGTCCGGCCAGTCGGTGGCGTCGAGACCGAAGCCACGCGGGTCGGCTCGTGAACGGAGCGAGGAGCCGACCGGCACGCGATTGCGGAAGACGATCTCGAGGGGGATCAGATAGTGTGCGCCCGCCGCGTCGTGGTACGCGTCGTAGTCGTAGCCGCCGTCGACGAACGGGAGGGCCGGCACCTGCACGAGGTCGATGGCCATCGTGCGCGGCGCGCTGCCGGTCGTCAGCGCCGCATCCAGGTCGACCGGTTCTGTATCACCCTCGGAGACCACGCCGCGGTAGTGCGTTGGGACACCGGCGGCTTCGAGCACCGCGAAGTTGAACGCGCCCATCGTGCAGAGCGAGGCGCCCTTGTCGGGAATCTCGTCGGGCATCTTGCCCCAGTCGAAGACGGAGTAATCGTCGGTAAAGACGAAGGCCCCACGCCCCAGGACGTTCTCGGTGGCCGGCTCGTCGACCCGGATATCCTTCACCGAGGTCATTGTGCAGTCTTCTCTGGCCGGGCCCATAGGGTTTGCACTTCCTGCGTCTAGAGTCAAATCGTCAGAGAGTGTTGGGCTACGGGGGACGGGTGGTCGATCTGTCGTGGGTACTCCCGTTCAGATACATCGGCACCAAGCCAGCTATTCTCATGATCCCGACGAGGCAAGTTTCTCACCGTAGAACCAAGCGAGTTCACTACTGGCGTGATCAGCGTCCCACCCGATAAATGGCAAGAACGTATTTGTCCCCAATTGTTCTCACACAAGGGAACAATTACGGCATGGTGAAGACGCTGGTGAGAAGTCCCTGCGGCAGGAGGCGATACAGAATCCAGAAATCGTTGAAATCATCGTTCTCATGGATGCAGCTGGTCGCCGATCAATCCGTCGGGCTGTCGATGGTCGGGACCTCGAAATACAGGTGGTTGCACCGACGTTTCTCTTCTACGTGCTCTACGATACCGAGAGAATTTCTCGACAGACATTCTGCGAAGCGTGCGAAAAATTGTTCGTACGAGAGGGATGGACCGGATACCAGGCTGTGAAAGCTGCGTGGGAGGGTATCCCTGTTGATTGCAGCGATACCGTCGAAGAAGGGCTGTTACCGGAGCCAATGGGGAGAAGAACAACAACGTTCGAACAGGAGTGAATCGGTTGGTCCTGTCGGCACAATCGTCATCCGGGGATACGCAAACGCGTCTTCGAATCCGGGACACACCAATCGTGAATTGGGCACCAAGATCGCCAGGTCCAGACGTGCCGTTCAACAGGGTCTCACGAAATCCCACGCTAATGGTTCGCATACCCGCGTAACACCCTTATCCATCGGTCCAATTCCCTGTACAAGGCAACCCAGCCAAGGGGGGTATCAGAATGGGCATTTTCGATACGATCCAACTTCCGGCCGAGCTCGCTCTCCCTGGCATCGATCGCGATCCGTCGACGCTCGACTGGCAGACCAAATCGATCGGCATGCCCGCGATGCGGACGTTCCGAATCACCCGGGACGGCCGACTGTTGCAGAAGGAGTTCCACACCGAGCCGATCCCGGATGCGGAACGATCCGACGACGGGGACGACCCATTCGCACAGCTGGCACCATCAGTCCGCCATGTCCACGACGGCTGGTCGCTCCGTCGGTACCACGGAACAATCCGGATCGTGACCTCGGTCAAGGGCGACTTGCTGGAGTACACGGCGAAGTTCACGGACGGACGCCTCCGTGCCATCAGAGAATCTGGGACATCGCGGAAGAGCGAGTGGATACCCGTCGAATCACTCGTCGAGGACGGGCCGACGCGATCCACTGGCGAGGCCAGAAGGCACTCGACAGCCCAGCCGAAGACGCTTCGGAGGAGTCAGCAAACGGGAGAGCACATCGCCTACAAACGGACGGAGAGGAGCCCACTCCTCGAGACGGCCGCCGTGTACAATTGTCAGATTCCCCCGGACGTGCTCACTGACACGAGCCACGAGGAGCGGTTCGTCCAGCTCCTCCACCTTCCCGATGACCTGGCTCGACGGGACGGAGATGCCGGATCGCCAAGAGGGGACCGACGGGTCTACGAGGTGGTGGTTCGCGACCCTGTCAGGATCGAGATGTCCGACGACGGGTCGCCGAATCCGATCAGCGATATCCTGGAGCGTCATGGGCCGTACGGCCCGGACAGCGCGTTCCAACGCGCCCTCGAATTGGCCACGTCGCAGGAAATACCGATCCATCGGGAGATGGTCTCACTCCGTCCGGATCACTGGTCGGACGTCGCCTCGTGGGTGACGTGTCCGGAGTGTGGTGGTGCCGACATCATGCTCGTCACCAATCTCGACGAGAGCGACCTCACGCTCGCCTGCCGAGCATGCGACGCTCGCAGCACGGCCGCTGAATGGGAAGCGCTGATCCACGACTGGCTGCACTGCCCGAGTTGCGCGAGCGGGGACCTCAACGTCGAACTTAGCGCCCCACACGGGTACATCGGGTGGTCCTGTGACGACTGCGGGTACGACACCCGACCAGCATCGATCGACAGTGGGTACACCGCTGCGCGTGTCGGGGACCCCCCATCCGGTGCCGGACAGTAATCCCGGAATCTGGGTGATTCACTGGGTTCAGACTCCAATGTCGGCACCCTTCAGCGGTCATTGTGCTGCCCCAATCAGCAGCGTCCGTCCTTACTCCGCGAGATGGCGCCAGACGGCAGTCGGTTCGGCGTCGTTCAACTCGGCGTTCGTCTGCATCTTCCGGAGTTCCCGGATGCAGCGTGTCGCGACGAGTGGGTACACTGCCGCGGGCTCGAACGCCACGTCGAGCTCCATCAACTCCCGCCAGTGTTCGGCCCAGATGTCCTCGACCACTCGGGGGTAGAGGTCGTCGTTCAGGTGCAGGCCAAACTCGCGCCCCTCCTCGACGACCATGCGGCGGATCTCGCTTCGAATCCGTGCCGGGGTACAGTACGTGGCGACGACGTACTCCGCACCCGACTCCGCATCGTCCGGTCGGTGACCGAACTGTTCGCGGTTCAATTCGCGAAACGCTTCCCGAACCAGTTTGGCACGCCGGTCCGCATTGTCGCTCCGGATCACAACCCCCTCCGCCAGCACGTCGTCGCCGAGCACCGAGGACGGAAAGTCGTACCTCTCCGGATCGAGTGACTCTGGGCGGTCCACGACCGGTGCCGAGACGAACGATCGCGTTCGTGGAGCGTCGGTGACGCGAATGCGATCAAACACGTCACGCGCCGCCTCCCAGTCGAGAAAGCCGTCGAACGTCTCCTCGTACGGGTTCCCTGGGGGCGTCATCGTCTCGATCGCCGCGTAGGGAAGAACGTCGAATCCGACGAGGGCCGGCAGGGCGTGGTCCGTAAAGCCGTAGTCGAGGGTCGAGTACACGAGGTTCTCGGCGTACACGATCAGCGGTCCGTCGACCGTCTCGTGTGCGGTCCGGAGACCGCTGGTGTCGATCCCGTCGCGGAGACAGCGCACCGCCCGGCGAAGCCCGCCGTCGACCGCCTCGAGCGACTCCCGGTGGCTCCCACGGACGGTGTTGCGGGTCCCGAACACGAGACTGCCATCGCCGTCGGCCGCCGCCTCGACGGCCGCCGGATAGGCGTCCGCGAATCGGTCGTCGTAGAGCGTGAACCGGAACGAACTCCCGTCGACTTTCTCGAGGAGGACGAGATCCGACTCATCGAAGAGGTCCGGGGGAACGACGGGATGGTCGTAGCGCGGGATCTTCGGGTAGACCTTCATGTCGTGGGTGTGATCGAGGGGACTAAAACCGCTTTTCCGGGTGTGCTAGTCCGTCACATCGTCCAGATCGCGGTCCAACTCCGCGAACCCGTTCCGGAGATCTGCCAGGTCCCGTTCGAGGCGGTCGACGTGCGATTCGAGTTCCTCGGCGGTCATCAGCGCCAGCCGGAGAAACTCCTCGTCGCGGTCAGGCATCAGGGGGAGGCGGCTCTCGGTGACGGATCCGCCCTCGAGATCGGCGGACGTCTTCCGGATCAGTTCTTCGCGAGCGGCGCGGAGTTCTCGTTGGAGGCGGTCGGCGTCGTCCATGTGTGTTCACGCTGCCAAAAGCGCAGCCCGCTACGGCCCGAAACCGGACGTTCGCGCGGACCGCTATCGACAGCGTGGGTGTCCGACCCGTGTCGATGACGACATCGGCCATCTGTACCGACGACGGGGATAAGTGCTTTCTGTCCCCCGGATGCGAGGGATGGGTGGTTGTCGGAGGGCGGTCCTTCCGGTTCTCCCTCCTCAATGGGCCAACCATAGGCCAGGACATGCAAGTGTCCCTTACTCACGTTTGAAGAACGACCCAACCGATGGGCACATTGATGACCGGTGAAGTCTCCAACACCCCACCGTATTAGATTCGAGCCGTGAACACGATGTCCGGCTCCGTGGGTGATGGGGACTCTATATCCAGTGTCCTCGTTGCACTCGCCCGGCAGCTTGCTGCCATTCAGGAGATTGTGTCTCCCTCGTCCGTAATCGATTCGTACGAATATCCGATCTCACCGATGTCGATCCGTCACCGATTTCCGCGAAACTCCTCAAACTCGGTCACGCCGGCCGGGACCGGTTCAAGGCAGAAGACCGCGGCGAGAAAGCTGTCGACGAGTCCATCGACCGGACCCGCTCGCGGTAGGGACCATACGAGCGTTCAGCCTTGTGTAGATGCGAGAGAGTGGTTCTGCCGTCAGATCTGCGGACGTATTTATTGGGGAGACCCAAGAGTGTCAGCGCGATATTTGGAATTTTATCGTTTTCGCCCGATCCCGTGCGGCTACGGGAGAAAGACGACTCGTGGAAGAGATTCCTGATCCGGATAGTACTCGGTCAGTTCTTCGATCATTCCGGTCAACTCGTACGCCGAGGCCCGGTTGTCAGTATAACAGAGAACAGTCAACTCCGGAAAAGTCGCTTTCTCGAGGAACCCTCGGTCGTTCGTGAGGAGCGCTCTGTCCTCGGTGTTCGCGTACGACGCGATGTCTTCATCGTCGGCGCCGAGCGACAGGACATCTTGCACGTGGACCGCATCGTGGCCGGCCCGGGCGAGATACCGTGTCGTCTGGGGTTCAACGTGTTCATCGCAGAGGATGCGATAACTCATTCCCCGCCGGCGGTCGGTGACTCCGTCTCGGAGCGAAGCTCGCCGAGCGAGACCGCTCCCTGTCCGCGCGCCGACGCCTCACGCTCACGGAGTCGTCGTTCGACGGCCGACATCACCTCCGGATGGCTGTGATAATAGGTGAGCGCCGCGTAGACGTCTGCAACGTCGAGGTCGTACCGATCTGCGATCGTCTGCGCGCTCATGTCCGCGTCCTCGACCAACTCAACGAGTTGGCGCACACTGATCCGTCGGCCCTCAATGCGCGGCTCGCCGTCGAGGACATCCGGGTCGCTGACGATTGAAGCCACGCGGTGGGTCACACGGTGATTTGTGGGCGCGGTGCTACAAAAACACTCGCCTGCCAGTGGGGATCGGTCGACTGGCACTCTTCGTCAATCCTCTGTGGATGGTCCCGCCAGCGTACGCTCGCCGGGCTCTATCCGTCGAGATATGGCCCGGAAAGGCGCTGTCGAACCGGGCTGGGTCGATTGGCTGGCTCACACCACTTTCATTCCCGGTGGCCTCCCCGTGCTTCATCGCCACGCCGGGTGGCGTGAGCGGTGCGGTGACATCTGGGCCCGGGTTCGTGGCACAATGACATGTGCCCCTCCGATGCAACGGTCGGAGTCCGCTTCGGAGTGCAATGGACGATGCTCCGCATTCCCTTCTAACGGTCCGCATCGGTTGGGAATCCGACCCTGCCGAGACTGGCAGGTGCGAATCCTCTGTCGGCTTCCTTCCCCGTCTACAGCGGGCTGTCCGCCTCGCGAGAAGGGTAAGCGACCCACCGCTCAAGCGGTGGGCTTTCACCATGGACTCCCGATCGAACCAAACCTGGTGCGGGGACACACCCGCTCTCGGTCATCGCCCCGGCGTGTATACGCACGCCGGCGGGTGCGTCTCCGTCCGAAGACGTGTGCGACGAACGGAGGAACGTGAAGCCGATGTTCTTGGCTGCGTTGTAGTCGGCGTGGATCTCGTAGCCACACTCCTGGCACTTGAAGCGATCTTGCGACGGGCGATTGCCACGGTGCGTATACCCTCAGTTCGTCCGCGAGCAGCGCTGGCTGGTATATGCCGGAATCAACATGCTCGACGTCCACAACAGGCGCGTTGCTGCCATGTGCCCGGCGGGAATCCGTATAGAACGGAGGGTCACTCCTTACGGGGTGAGTCACACACCTCTAGGCCGACGAGCAAACCCACGCCCCTTATACTCCTGGCGAGAGACTCCCGGTCAATGGCAGACGCCGCCCGTCCGCGGGCCAATGTCCCGCGGGACCGGTACGATTTCGAGCACGTACCGGA
>CAYLJD010000058.1:0-15120 GCA_964383875.1 uncultured Halobacteriales archaeon | reverse complement strand
CCTTCTGGCGATTTTCCCGACTATAGGATGTCCGTTCACCGACGTAACTCATGATCGGCTGCTATCATCTCGGTCCTGGTATCACCTGCGTGACGACGGGGTTGTCATCTATTTGCCGGGAATTTCTTCGATTGGGTACGTGTCTGACGGTCGCGCGCGCCATGCTACGTTAGCGTGACCCTCTCCGGGAGATGCGATATGGGATCACCGGCGACCCTCCCTATCCGTTACGGGTGGCAAGCACGAGCTTGGTGACAACATGGTCCTACTGCTGGCGGGGTGTGTTCCCAATTAGCGCCCACTTCGAGACCCGTGATCGCGTGGGATTGAAGTCTGAGCCACCGCCGATACCGACCCGTTTACGAACCTTGAAGTTTCGTCTGGGCCACGAGCCACACTGTGGAACCGACTCCGAGTGTCACGTTTGCCGCGCTCGCGCTGCCGTTTCTCGGCGCCGCCTTCGCTCCGCTGGTCTACCGCGTTCTCGGCGAACGGACGGCCTACTTCGCAGCCGCGGTCGCTCTCGCCTGCCTCGGCCTCCTCGCCTCACAGTTCGGGGCGACGGGTGCCGTCGCGGTCCCGTGGATCCCGAGCCTCGGCGTCGAACTCGCCCTCTACATCGACGGCCTCGCCCTCCTCATCGGGTTTCTCGCGAGTGGCATCGGCGTACTCGTCTTCGTCTACTCCGCCGGATACATGCACCACGAACCGGGCAAACGCCGGTACTACCCCACCATGCTCGCGTTCATGGGGTCGATGCTCGGTGTCGCCCTCGCGGCTGATCTGGTGACGCTGTTCGTCTTCTGGGAACTCACCTCGCTGACGTCGTTCCTCCTGATTGGCCACTACCGCGACGAGGCCGGGCAGTACGCGGCCAGGAAGGCGCTGGTCGTCACGGTCGCCGGCGGCCTGTTCATGCTCGTCGGCTTTCTGCTGCTCGCCGCGGTCTCTGGCGACGCCCTCGGTGCGACGACCTTCCGACTCGCCGGCGGCGAAGACGCGATGCTCTCCAACGTGGCGGCGATGGCGAGTGCGCTCCGGGACGCCGGGCTGTTCGTCCCTGTGCTCCTCCTTCTCGGAGTCGGCGCCGCCGCGAAGTCAGCCCAGGTCCCCCTGCACCTCTGGTTGCCGAACGCCATGGAGGCTCCAACACCCGTCTCCGCCTTCCTCCACTCGGCGACCATGGTGAAGGCGGGTGTCTATCTCGTCGGCCGGTTCCGGCCGCTGTTCGAATCGGTGGAGTGGACGCTGTTCTTTGCGGTGCTGGGCCTCGTCACGATGACCGTCACGGCGATCCTCGCCGTGGCGGCCCAGGACATCAAGGAACTCCTCGCGTATTCGACGGCGTCCCATCTCGGCCTGATCATCGCTGGGTTTTCGGTCACGTCGGCGGTCGGCGCCGAGACCGGTGCGTTCCACATCATCAACCACGCCCTGTTCAAGGCGCCGCTGTTTCTGGTCGCCGGGATCGTCGCTCACGAGACCGGGACGCGACTCCTCTCGGAAGTCGGCGGGCTGCGACGCGATCTGCCATTCACCGCTGCCGTAGCGGTCGTCACGGCACTCGGGATGGCCGGGCTGCCGCCGTTCAACGGCTTCTACTCGAAGGAATTGCTCTTCGAGGCCACGTACGGCCTGGCGAGCGCTGCCGGCGGTCTCTGGTGGCTCCTCCCCGCACTCGCCGTCTTCGGGAGCGTCTTTACCGTGCTGTACTCCTTGCGCTTCCTGGCCGTGTTCTTCGGCGAGTACACCGCCCCCCAGGCCGCCCACCGGCCGCCGCTCTCGATGCTCGTCCCCGCTGGCCTGTTGGGAGTGCTCGCCGCGCTCGTCGGACTCGGCGGGGTGACGGGCACGCTGGGTGTGCCCCTGGCTCCACTCGAGTCATTCGTCGGTCGCATCGCGGAGAGTACCGGGGCTGGCCACGTGTCGTTCCACTACTACATTCCGACCTCCCTGTCGCCGGCACTCGGGATGAGTGCCGTCGCGATCGTCGCCGGCCTCGCCGCCTATCCAGCCGTCGGGACGATTCACCGCCGCGCACGTCAGCTGGCTCGCGTCCGTCCCACCAGTCCGGACTGGTACTACGACACCGGCACGGCCTGGCTCGACCGAACGACTGTTGTCGAGTCCGTCCAGACGGGTCGCCTCGTCACGGGGGCCAGACTCCTCGCCGTGGGCGTCAGCGTGTTCGCCCTCGCCGGGTACGCCGCCGCAACGGTCGGATTGCCCGCTATCGCAGTGGACGGGATCTCGCTCGCCATGGCACTGATCCTCCTGGTTGCGGCCGTGAGCGGGATCGCCGTCTCGCGTGCGCCATCACACATCGCGGGCGTGCTGATGCTGTCGATCCTCGGCTTCATGATCGCGATCTTTTTCATCCTCGCGCAGGCGCCCGACCTCGCCCTCACCCAGCTCGTCGTCGAGACGCTCGTGCTCGTGCTCTTCCTGCTCGTCCTCGATCAGCTGCCGGTGTACTACGGCGAGATCCGCCGGTCACGGGCGGCGATCGACGCCGTTGTCTCCGCTGCGGTTGGCGTCACCGTGTTTCTCACCGTCATGCTGGCGACGGCCGCCGAGCCGACCGATCGGATCGCGAGCTTCTTCGTGGACCACGGTGGCGTCCCGGCCGAGCACGGCTCCGTCATCGTGGACGCGGGCGGTGGCGGTAATCTGGTGAACGTCATTCTGGTCGACTTTCGCGCCTTCGACACGCTCGGCGAGATCTCCGTGATCGCGATGGCGGCCCTCTCGATTCTCGCACTCATCGCCCTCCGGGAGCGAGGTGAAGCCGGATGAGCGAGAACGACCCGTCGGGGCAGCCGGCCGACCGACCCGGGACGGAGCCGACGGTGATCGCCCGGACCAGTACGCGGCTGGCGGTGCCGATCATCCTCCTGACGGCCGTCGCGCTGTTGCTGCAGGGCCACAACCTGCCGGGCGGCGGGTTCATCGCCGGCGTCCTGACGGTCACGGCCTTCGCCCTCATCTACATCGTCTTCGGATTGGAGTACGTCGAGGAGGAATTGCTCCACCGGCGGTACGTCATCCCCTCGACACCGGACGCGGGTATCGTCAAGGAGTACTCGGCGATTTTCGGGCTCGGTCTCGCCATCGCGACTGGTGGGGGACTCGCGGCGATGGTCCTCGGGTATCCGTTTCTGACGCAGGCCGTGGCCTTCGTCGAGGGAGTCGTGCTGTTCGGCGAGCTCGAACTCGCCAGCGCGCTCGTGTTCGATCTCGGCGTCTACGCCGTCGTCGTCGGTGGCCTGCTCACGATCCTCGCGGTGGTGGGTAGCCAGTGACCCAGACTGTCGTCGCCGTGGTGCTCGGTGTCCTCTTTGCCCTCGGGACGTTCCTCGTTCTCCGGCGCGACGTCCTTCGAGTCGTCTGGGGCGTGGCGATCCTCAGCCAGGCCGCGAACGTCTTTCTCGTCACCATGGGCGGCCTCTCCGGCGCCGTCCCGGTGATCGCGCACGGCTCGTCGGGTGCCGAGCCGATCACCGATCCGCTCGTCCAGGCGCTCGTCCTCACGGCCATCGTCATCGGCTTCGGGACGCTCGCCTTTGCGCTCGTGCTGACGGTCCGGGTCTACGAGGAGCACGGCACGCTGGACTTGGCGGAGGTGGCCCGATGACACTCGGCCTCGCGAGTGCCGTGATCGACACCCTCGCGTCCCAGGCCGGCGGCGTCGACCTCGCGATCACGACCACGCACGCAGTCATCGCGCCGATTCTGGTAGCGCTCATCACCGCCATCGCGACGCTGGCGACGCGCCGCCGTGCCGGGCTCCAGCGGGCCGTCAGTCTCCTGGGTGTCGGTGGCTACGCCACGGCCGTCGCCTGGCTCGGCCTCGCGGTCGCCCGGGAGGGCATCGTCGTCTACCAGCTGTCGGCCTGGCCGGCGCCGTTCGGAATCACGCTCGTCGCCGACGCCCTCTCGGCGTTCATGCTCGCCATCGCCGCGGCCATCGCGCTTCCGTCGCTCGTGTTTTCGGTGCTCCAGCTGTCGGCCTACGGCCAGCGCGTCGCCTACCACACCCTCTTTCACTTCCTGCTGGTGGGCGTCTCCGGGGCCTTCCTGACGGGAGACGTCTTCAACCTCTTCGTCTGGTTCGAGGTGATGCTCCTGCCGACGTACCTGCTCGTTGGCTACTACAGCGGCCCGTCGCACACCTATGCCACCCTCCAGTATACCGTCCTCAACCTCGTCGGGAGCGCGGTCATGCTGGTCGCGATCGGCGGGCTCTACGCCACGACCGGCACCCTCAACATGGCCGACATGGCGCGTCGGCTGGCCAACGCCGGCCAGTACGGCATCGACCCGGCGCCCGTGCTCGGGATCGCGACACTCCTCCTCTCGGTGTTCGCGCTCAAGGCCGGCCTCGTGCCCTTCCAGTTCTGGGTGCCGGCCGCCTACCGCGCCGCGCCAGCCCCGGTCACGGCCATGCTCGCAGCCGTCACCAAGAAGGTCGGTATCTACGCGATCATTCGCCTCACGTTCACCGTCTTCGCCGCCGGGAGCCTCCCGGCCGGCCTGACCGGGCTGTCGGGCGAGAGCTTCCTCGGCTTCCTCGGGCCGGCACTGTTCCTGATGGCCGCCGCGAGCATCCTGCTCGGCGGCATCGGGGCCGTCAACCGGCCGGATTTCGATGGCGTCCTCGCGTACTCGAGCATCAGCCAGGCGGGGTTCATCTTGCTCCCGCTGGCGATCGCGGCGACCGCCCCGAGTGCGGCGATCGCCCACCTCGGTATCGCGGCCGCACTGGTCTACGCCCTCAACCACTCGCTCGCGAAGGCGCTCCTGTTTCTGGCGAGCGGGTCCCTGCGTGACGCGACGGGGAGTGACCGCTTCGACGACCTCGGCGGTCTCCTCGCGACGGCGCCAGTCATGTCTCTCGCAGTATTGGTGGGTGGCCTCGCGCTCATCGGAATTCCGCCGCTGACGGGTTTCTTCGGCAAACTGTTCGTGCTCGATACGGCCGGCCAGACCGTCGCGGCGGCCGGGGCCGGCGGGACGATGGCACTGGGCGTCGCGCTGGTCGGGGCCGTCCTCTCGATCGCCTACGTGTCCCGGGCCTGGAATCTCGGGTTCTGGGGCGATCCCACGCCGGCGGTCAGAAACGCCACCTGGTCGCCCGCACAGATTGCCGTGATCGGGGCGCTCGCGGTCGCGATCGTCCTCCTCGGCGTTGGGTTCGAGCCCGTGTTCCGGGCGGCCGACGCTGGCGCCGACGCCGCACTCTCCGCCGACGGCGGCTACGTCGACGCCGTGCTCCCGGGGGTGGCTGGATGAAGCGCTGGCACGGTGGCGCCGTCCTGCTTGCTGTGCTCTGGCTGTTCATCCGTGGCGTGCCGCTGGCGCCGGTACCGATCACCGCCGAACTCCTCGTCGGGTTGGCGATTGCCACCCCCCTGTCTTTCGCGTTCAGGCGGTTCTATCGGCAGGAGGTCGCCCCCTTCGCGACTCTGAGATCGCTCCCGTACGCGCTCTGGTACGTCGTCGTGTTCCTCTTCGAGGTGGTGACGGCGAACCTCGACGTGGCCTACCGGGTCCTCCACCCGCGCATGCCGATTGAGCCCGACGTGATCACGTTACCGCTCCGCGTGGAGACGGACCTCGCGATCACGACCATCGCCAACTCGATCACGTTGACGCCGGGCACGCTGACGATGGATTACGACGAGGAGCGCCACGCGCTGTACATTCACGCGATGGTCGCCCACGACCGCGAGGCCGTCGTGGCACCGATCAGACGGTGGGAAGACCTCGCGCTGGTTATCTTTGACGAGCAGCGGTCCCCGGACGATCCAGTCCCCGGAGGTGCGGACCGTGGCGACTGAGGGGGCCGGCGCGATCACGACAGTGCCGGGATTCCTCGAACTCGCGATCTTAGGAGGCCTCGTCCTGACGGCCGCGGTGACGCTCCTCGCCGCGTACCGCGTGATCAGGGGCCCGACGACGCCCGACCGGGTGATCGGCCTCGACACCATCGCGACGAACGTCGTCGCGATCGCCGTCCTGTTCGCACTCCAGACCGGACGGGGGCTGTTCGTGACCGTCAGCCTCGTGCTTGCGATCATCGGCTTCGTCAGCACGATCGCCGTCGCGCGCTACGTGACGGAGGGAGATATTATATTATGACCGGGGGGGATCGGCGGTGAACGTGCTCCAGGCGGCCGTGGTGACGGGGCTGATCGCCGTCGGCAGTTTCTTCCTCGTCGTCGGCACGGTCGGGCTGCTGCGGCTGCCGGACGTCTACAACCGCATGCACGCAACGAGCAAGGCCACGACACTCGGCACCTCGTCCATGCTGCTCGCGGGTTTCGTCTACTTCGGCCCGCAGGGTGCCGGGCTGACCTCCCTCGTGGGGATCGTCTTCCTCTTTCTGACGGTCCCGACGGGCGCGCACATGATCTCACTGTCCGCCCAGAAGATGGGGATCCCGTTCGTCGGCGACGCCGTCTGGCCCCGACCCGACGAACGCAGCGAGCGCGAACAGGACGAGCCACCCGACACCAGGTGAGGGCTTCAGACCTCGTCTGCGAGCGCCGCCGCGATGTGGGCGCCGAGCCCCGTCTTCGAGCCCTCGTACGGCTCGGTGTCGTCGGGCCACACGAGCGTGGCTCGGGTCTCCGCGTCGCCCATGACGTCGGCCCTATTGGCCACCACGAAGGCACACCCGACGCGCTGGAGCAAGCGGCGGGCCTGCTCGATCGTGTCCGCATCCGTCCCGGCCGTCTCGGCCTTGAAGCCGACGATCGTGAGATCCGGATTGGCGTCCCTGATCGTATCGACGAGCTTGGGAGTCGGCTCGAGATCGAGGCTGAGATCTTCGTGCCCGGACCGGATTTTCTCGCTGTCGGTCGCGACTGTGTAGTCCGAGATGGCCGCAGCCGAGACGAGCGCGTCCGCGTCGTCGGCGTGGCCCTCCACGGCTGCGAGCATCTCGGCCGCGCTCTCGACCGGTTCGACCGTCGCCCACGGGACGGCGGGCCCGTCGTGGACGAGGACGACCTCGGCGCCACGGGCGTAACACGCCCGGGCGACGGCCCGGCCGGTGCGACCGGACGCCCGGTTCGACAGCGTTCGGATCGGATCGATCGACTCCGTGGTGGCGCCGCTCGTGACGATGACGCGGCTGTCTGCCAGCGCGGCTGGAGTCGTCGCTCGTGCCACCGCCAGGACGATGTCGTCCTCGGCAGCGATCTTCGCCTTGCCTTCTTCGATCCGCGGGTCGGCGAAACCCACGCCCCAGGCCTCGAGTTGGTCGATGGCGTCGAGCACGCCGGGGTGGTCGTACATCGGTTCGTGCATCGCGGGCGCGACGACGACCGGGACGCCGGCGCCGAGGGCGGTGGTGGCGCAGGTCGTCACCGGCGTGTCGTCGATGGCGGCGGCGATCTTGCCGACGGAGTTGGCGGTGGCGGGGGCGATCAGGAACACGTCCGCCCAGCCCTCGGTGCCACAGAGCTCGACGTGCTCGACAGCCCCCGTGATTTCCGTCACCACCGATTGCCCGGTGGCAAACTCGAGGGCCCACGGGTGGATGATCGACTCAGCGGCCGGCGTGGTGACCGCGCGGACGACGGCCCCCTGCCGGCGGAGTTCGTGAGCCAGCTCCACAGTTCGCACGGCGGCGATGGAGCCGGTCACGCCGAGCGCGACGTGCACTCCCTCCAACATACCTGCTATGCCGTGGTCGGGACACTTAAAGGCGCGTCGACCCGGTGGAGACCGTTCCGGCCCCTCGCTGATCGGTCACCGAACGCTGTGGCCCCGTTCAATCCCGTTCCAGCTCCACGACCATGATCTCCCAATCGCTCTGGACGGCGCCGTCCCGGTGGACCCAGCTCCCGCTGACGTCCACACCGTTCGCGGCTGCCGCCGAAAGCAACTGGCTGAGGGCGTCACTGAACTCCTCCGCGGTCGTGACTTCGTCCCCGAAGCCGTAATCCGATGGCATGGTCTCGTGGTCGGTCGACGCCGGCCGAGAGTCGCACCTCGACGGTCGATTGAAGCCGAGGAAAGTGACTTCGGAAACCGACGTCTCTCGTTCCGTAAGGTGGGCACGGGCCGTCACCGTATAGTGCTGTCGAATAGCATGGTGCACCATGCCCGAACCGCTATTCGGCACCCGGCGAACTCAGAACTTATTGGCATGGGGATGCTCATTTGTACAACGCGAATGAGCGTCATCGTGGAACTGTCGATCGAGCCAGACGAATTCGAGCTGGGGCGGATTTTAGTCCTTTCTGGCGCCACCAACCTGACGCTCGAGACGATGGTCCCGTTGGGCGAGCGGTCGATCCCGTTCTTTCGGCTCTTCGATGACGACTCGACCGAATTCGAGCGGGCGGTCCGCGACCACGACGCGGTCGATCGCCTCGAACTCGTCAACCGACACGATGGCGAGTCGCTCTACGCACTCGAGTGGCGGACAGCCGACGATGCGTTTCTTACACTGATCACCGAGGCGAACGCGCACCTCCTCGAGGCGAGTGGGACGCCGGACGCCTGGCAATTCGAACTCCGATTTCCCTCGCACGACCAGGTGACCGGGTTCGCCGAAGCCTGTGCCGACAACGACATCACGTTCGACATCGAGCGTGTCTTCAATCCGACGCGGCCGGACGCTGGGCCGTGGTACGGCCTAACGAAGCCGCAACGGGAGACACTCGTCTACGCCGTCGAACAGGGGTATTACGCGATCCCCCGGCAGGTCTCGACGAACGAACTCGCCGAGGACCTGGGCATCTCAGACCAGGCTGTCACCGAACGCCTCCGGCGCGCTATCGGGACACTCACCCGGAACACGCTCGTCACCATCGAGAATAGTTGAGTGGACTGTCCACCGGCACGCTCGGTGGCACCTTATACTGCCTCATCCACCAAGCTGTAGCGTTATTTTCGAGGGTTTACTCTCATCCCCAACGACGATGTCCGACCCGGACGGCCGCCACGGACCGACAGCGGACTCTGGGGTCGCCGAAGCACTCGTCGAGACATCGGTGACACACGCCATTTTCGGGCTGGACCGTGACGGGTGTATCGACACCTGGCCGACATCGGCCGCTCACCTCTACGGGTACGAGTCGGCCGACAACGTCGGCAGACCGCTCTCGTTGCTGCTTGCATCGACCGACGAACCGGCAACCACCGCTGCGGACCTTCTCGTGTCGGCTCGCGGCAGCTCGGCCGACGCCCAGTCTGTCCACGAACGGGCCGACGGGTCCCGGTTCTGGGCAGAACTCGCGCTGTCCGCACGCGACAATGACGAGCACGGCGGATACGTCGCCGTGGCGTCCGACCAGTCCGACTGCCACGAACACACGCGGATGCTCGAGCGCCAAAACGACCGCCTCAAGGAGTTCACCGACATCCTCTCGCACGATCTCCGGAGTCCACTGAACGTCGTCGATGGCCGTCTCGATCTGTATCGGGAGACGGGTGACGAGGCCCACCTCGACACGATCGCCGAGACGGTCGAACGGATGGAACGGCTGGTCGACGACTTGCTCCGGATCGCCCGATATGGCCACGTCGTGACAGATGCGGAACGACTCGACGTCGAGGAGGTACTCACTCTCGCCTGGGAAGGTACGGGTGAGGCGGCCGGAGCCACACTCACTGTCGAGGAGTTCGGGCAAATCCACGCCAACCGAGACCGGTTGAGCGAGCTGTTCGAGAACCTCTTTCGTAACGCGGTGGAACACGGTGGCGACGACGTGACAGTCCGGGTGGGTCCTCTTGCGGATGGATTCTATATCGAAGACGACGGGAACGGGGTCTCGGCCGAGATACGGGAACAAATATTCGACCACGGGTTCACGACGAGCGATAGCGGTACCGGATACGGCCTCTCGATCGTCCGGACGATTGTCGGCGCCCACGGGTGGGATATTTCGATGTCGGAGGCGACGGGTGGCGGGGCCCGCCTCGAGATCACGGGGATCGAGTCGCCGGAGTGAGCCGCCGCCGGCTGGGCCACAGTACCAGCCAGTCTGCGATACGAACCCGTCGATGGCATATATGGCATGGCATACCACGCAGGGAATATTTGGAATACCCGGACGACATAATCCGATGGACTTCCAAGGAATTCCCACCGACTCCACATTGTCCCGTTGGAAGTCCCATTCCACACCGTCGGACGGACGTCGGGCCCGTCGGGGCCGCTGACGTCCGCCGTGGGCATGGACGGACTCCCGCTGGACCGGAAAATCCGTCCTCGCCCGCCCCATATTTATGACCCGTCTCGGAGCGACTGCCAGACGCGTCTCGGTGCTCGTTCCGGCTCCCGATATGCCGTCCCCACCCGACACCCGCTTTTGCTGGTGGCTCGGCTGGCGGTGACTGACAACACCGAGTGAAACGGGACCGGTCGACTCCGTGGCGGCCTCGCCCCTCGCCCGGGCCGAGGACCCGCTGGCCGACGTCGGTTTGGGTCGGCGCTGTGTGGCCGCGTGCGGCACCCACTGTATTCCCACTCCTCTGACACGTCGACGAATTTCGTCGTGTGAGGGGCTGAATCCGGCCGCCTTGCGCGGCAGATTAATGCCTCCGTAACCTTTTTTCCCGTGACATGGCTGTAGAGAGGTAATGGCAATCGATGACACAGGTAGCGACGATGACGGACCGGGGGTGGTCGCGACAGACGAACCCGCGGTGGTGGGCGAGTACACGTGGAGTGACTTCGAACGGGACGAACACGGGGATGGGCAGTTCGACCGGACGCGGTATCTCGGGTTTGACCCCGACGAACTGCCGCAGATGCTTCAGGCCGGGGCTGACGCCGCCGAACAGCTCGAGGACCACCGGGCGCAATTCGAGGACGGGGCCGAACGTGGTGCGGTTCGGGGCGAGTACTCGTGGGCGGACTTCAGGGAGGAGTACCACGACGGATCGGCGGACTCCTTCGAGGCCGAGGAGTACCTCGGATTCGATCGCGAGGAAACCGACGCGCACGTCTCGAGGGCGGAGTCGATTGGCTCGGCGCTCTCAGAGATCGTCGACGAGCGGACCGTGGATGTCAACGAGGAGATCGACGAGGACGAGTTCTTTTCGACGGTTGAGGGTGCGACGACCGTCGTGAACCGATATGACCTTGAGAAGGCCGTCCCGCAGTCAAAGAAAGCCCACTTCGTCGAAGAGGATCGCTATTGGGTCAACAAACCCTACGCGTGCATTTTCATCTTCCACTCGCGGAAGGAAAACGAGAAGAAGTACTACGTCATCGAGCCATATCTGAACGAAATCGAGCGGGACCTGCAGGACTTCCTATCTGACAAACTCAAGACCGCGATCAAGTACTCCGATGACGACGTGGTCGTCCAGGGAAGTGACGCCGACCGGGCCGACGTCATCCAGCGGGAGGCGGAGGATCTCCTCGGTCGCTACGACCTCATCGAAGACTCTTTCTCCAGCACCGACGGCGGCGGGGGTGGCCTCATGAGTTCGATCAAGGGCGTGTTCGGGATGGCTGACGGCGTTGGCGAGGACGGCGACGGTCCGGTCGACCTTGGCGGGATTGAAATCCGCCCGGAACCACTCGTCATCGAGTCGGATCCGAACACGCTCACCGAATACCAGGTCGAGAAGCTCCTCTACGTCCTGAAACGAGACTTCATTGGATATGGGCCGATCGATGCCATCAAGCACGACATCAACGTCGAGGACATCTCGTGTGACGGCTATAACTCCCGCGTCTTCGTCTACCACACCGACTACGAACAGATCATCTCGAATGTCGAGCACGGTGAGACCTCGCTGGACGACTTTGTCGTGAAGCTTGCGCAACGATCTGGCAAGGGCATCTCGATGCGCCAGCCGCAGGTCGACGCGACGCTGCCCGACGGATCGCGCTCGCAGTTAACACTCGGGAGCGAAGTGTCCGACCACGGGACCAACTACACGATCCGCCAGTTCAAGGACGTCCCCTTCACGCCGATCGACCTCATCAACTGGAACACGTTCAACCTCGACGAGATGGCCTTCCTGTGGCTCTGTATCGAGAACAACAAGAGCCTCATCTTCGCCGGCGGTACGGCCTCGGGGAAGACCACCAGCCTGAACGCCGTCTCGCTGTTCATCCCCTCGAACACGAAGATCGTCTCCATCGAGGACACCCGCGAGGTCGAGCTGCCCCAGCGCAACTGGGTCGCGTCGGTCACCCGGCCGTCGTTCTCCGACGACGAGCAGGGCGACATCGACGAGTTCGACCTGCTGGAGGCCGCGCTGCGCCAGCGGCCCGACTACATCGTCATGGGGGAGATCCGTGGCGAGGAGGGCCGGACGCTCTTCCAGGTCATGTCGACCGGGCACACGACCTACACCACGTTCCACGCCGACTCCGTGGGCGAGGTCATCAAGCGGTTCACCACGGAGCCGATCAACGTCTCGAAGACGCTGTTCACGGCATTGGACCTCGTGTCGATCCAGACCCAGACCCGCGTTAGCGGGAACAAGGTCCGCCGGAACAAGGTCCTCACCGAGATCAACGAATACTCGCCGGAGAACGACGAAATCAACGTCCGTGACGTCTACGAGTGGCGCGCCGAAACGGACAACTACATTCAGATGGGGTCCTCCAGCACGTTGGAAGAGGTCAAGTTCGACCGCGGGTGGACCCAGGAGCGCCTCGACGAGGAACTATTCAAGCGGAAGATCGTCCTCGCCTACCTCATCGAAGAGGGCTTGAATACCTATACCGAGGTGGCGGCGACGGTCCAGGCGTTCATCAACGATCCGGACACGATCCTCTCGATCATCTCGACCGACAGCCTCAAGCGGTCCCTCGAAGACCTTCGGGAGATGGAATCCGTCCAGATCGAGATCGAACCCGAAAAAGAGGAGCTCGTCCCCCGTCCCGACCCCACCGACGAGATTCTGGAGGAGACGGGCGAGATCCTCGAGAACGCCGAACCACTCCTGGAACGGTACCGGGAGATGGACACCACGAGCATGGTGTCCGCCCTCTCCGGCATGGAAGAGGACGAGGTGTCCATCGAAGCCGACGATGAACCCCTTGACTTCGGCGAGTTCGTCCCCCAGGCCGGCTCTGAAGAGGACGAGGACGACGAATGAGTCTCGACACCGAGGGCGGTCAACCGCACCTGGAATCCGGCCTGTCGCTCGGTGACGCGTTCTACCCGTTGTACCAGCGCATCTTCGACGAGGAGGGTGACTTCGTGAAGTCGGTCGAGGACAAGCTCGGCGAGGCGCGGATGGCCGACAACGTCGAGATGTTCATCTCGCGGGCCCTCGCGGTCGGCGTCATCGCCGGCCTGGTCCTCTGGCTCCTCGGCGTCCTCGCTGGGTGGCTCTTCGTCCAGCTCTTTTTCGAACCCGGGTCGGCCATCATCGGCATTCCGATCCCCGAGAGCCTCGGGCCCGTCGTCGACATGATCAAGGCGCCGCTGATGATCCTCATCGCCGGCCTCATCTTCGGCTCGATCGGGTTCGTGATCGGCTTCGGCTCACTCCTCTCCATCCCGTACTTCCGGTCGAGCGGACGCAAGCGGGAGATCAACGTCCTCCTTTCGGACGCTATCTCGTTCATGTACGCGCTGTCCGTCGGCGGTATGAACCAGCTCGAGATTCTGCAGGCAATGGCGAATGCTGAAGACACATACGGGGAGGTCGCCCGTGAGTTCCAGTCGATCGTCCTGGAGACGGAGTACTTCGACACGGACTACCGGACGGCCGTCCGCAACCAGTCGATTCAGACGCCCAGCGACGAACTCTCCCAGTTCCTCACGGACATGCTCTCGATCATCAACTCGGGCGGGGACATGACCGACTTCCTCGAGGATCAGAAGGACAAGCACATGCGGACTGCCAAGCAGGAGCAGGAGAAACTCCTCGACACGCTCGAGCTGTTCGGGGAGATGTACATGACGCTCTCGCTGTTCCCGCTCTTGCTCATCATCATTCTTGTCATCATGAGCATGATGGGCGAGGCCCAGGACATGTTGCTGTACGGCACGGTATACGGGCTGATTCCGATGACTGGGCTGGGGTTTCTGGTACTCGTCTCGACGGTCACGCAGGACACGATCGGTGACGGATACCTCCGGCCGAGTGCCGGCGAGGACTTCACCGTCGAGGAGGGCATCGGCATCTTCAATCCGGGCATCGTCCGCCGGTTCACGGGCGAATATGCCATCTTCGACCGCATTCGCCGCCGGGAGGGGACGTACGAACTCAAGAGCATCCTCCGGGCCCCACACATCTTCTTCCGGGACCACCCGATACTCGTCCTCGTCCCGACCATCCCCCTCACACTGGTGATCTTCGTGGCGGCGATCGCCACGGGCAATGCGCCGCTGTCGCTGGAGGCGATGAAGGCCAATCCGGTCTACGGCACGTTCCTCTGGGTCTACCTCCCGCTGTACATCAACTGCCTCCCACTGGCGGTGTTCTACGAGTGGAACGTCCGCTCGCGGCGGTCGGTCCTCGGGAACCTCTCGGAGAACCTCCGGAAACTCGCCAGCGCCAACGACACGGGGATGACGCTCCTCGAGTCGATTCGAGTGGTCGCCGAGACGTCGTCGGGCCGGCTCTCCGACGAGTTCGAGACGATGCACGCGAAAGTCAACTACGGCACCGACCTCAAGTCGGCACTCCGGGAGTTCAACAACTCCTACCACATTCCTCGGCTCGCCCGGACGATCAAACTGATCAGCGAGGCCCAGGAGGCCTCCAGTCAGATCCAGAACGTCCTCTCGACGGCCGCTCAGGCCTCCGAGAACCAGGACGACATCGACCGCGAACGCAAGTCGCGGACCCGGATGCAGATGGTCATCATCATCATGACCTACCTCACGCTGCTGGGCGTCATGGCGCTCCTCAAACTGCAGTTCCTCAACGTCATGGCCGGCCTCGCCGAGCAGGCCGGCGGTGGCAGTGGGGGCGGCGGGGCGGGCAGCTTCGGCGGCGGCATCGACACCGGCATGCTCTCGATGCTGTTCTTCCACGCGGTGACGCTCCAGGCCATCATCTCGTCGTTCATCGCCGGCTACATCCGGAGTGTCGAGTTGCTCGCCGGCCTCAAGTACGCCGTCGTCCTGGCGACGATCGCCCTGATCACGTGGGTCGCCGTCGAGCAGGCCTCCACCGGGA
>CAYLJD010000057.1:11565-15193 GCA_964383875.1 uncultured Halobacteriales archaeon | reverse complement strand
CTGTTATCTGGGTCGTGCGTCTCTCGACCAGTACCAGGAGACACGCGACAATCCCCTGGATATCGAGTGGCACCCGTTCGATCTGCGGGCAGGCCAGCGCGGCCCCGATGGTGAACTAGACCCCACGGTCGACTCGGGCAAAGACGAGGACTACTACGCGCAGGCCCGCCGAAACGTCGAGCGCCTCCAGGCCGAGTACGATGTGGAGATGGAACTCGACATCGCCCGCGACGTCGATTCACTCGCTGCCCAGCGCGCCTCGGTCGCCGTCCGGATGGACCACCCTGACAGCTGGCTGGCGTTCGACGAGGCGATCCTGGAGGCCTTGTGGCGCGACGGTCGTGATATCGGAGATCCAGCGGTCCTCGCCGACCTCGCGGCGGACGTCGGGCTGGACCCGACCGAAATTCGTGAGGCCACCGACGACGACCTCGTTGCGCGCCGGCTCGAGGACCAGTTCGAGGCGGCCCGGGCCCGGGGAATCACGGGCGTCCCGACGTTCGTCTACGGCGATCACGTGGCGCGGGGGGCCGTGCCGCCCGAGCAGCTCCGCCGGCTGGTCGAAGGGACGTAGTCGGGGAGTGGATCACCGGCGGTCGGTGGCCGGATGCGCCGGTGTCAGTGCCTGCTGTCGAACACCGCGCTGGCAACGCGGCCGAGTGCAGCGAGTCCGAGCACGCCGGAAAGAAGCGTGCCCAGCCCGAGCGCGCCAGTCCCACCGGTCGATTCGTCGTCCTGGCCAGCGGCTGCTGCGTCAGTCGGTGTCGCTGTCTGCTCCTGGGCAGCGTCGTCCGGCGTCTCGGTGGCCGTCGGTTCCGCGTCGTCGCTGGATGCCGTCTCCGTCGCCGTCTCGTCATCGGGCGTGTCCGTCGGCGTCGGCTCCTCGCCGATCGTATAGGTTTCGACGTGCTCGGTGCCCTCCGAGTCGGTGGCTCGCACGCGGAACGTCGGCGTCTCGCTTTCGACCGAGAGCGTCTCCTGCAGCTGGACCTCGTTCGTGATCTCGTCGCCAGAATACACCTGCGAGATATCGATCACGTCGTCGCCGGCGATCGTCTCGACGACGACGGACGCGATCTCGCCGTCAGACACGAGCCCACGGATCGTTATTTCGCCGTCGGTGACGGTCGTCGCCTCCCGGTCGATCTCGATCACCGGGGCGACGTTCCGCTCGTACGTCACCGTGAACTCCTCCCGGGCGACGTTCCCGCTGAGGTCGGTCGCTTCGACGGCAAAGGTGTTCTGGCCCTCCTGGAGGCTGAGGTCGTAGTCGATCTCGACCGAGCGCCGTTCCGGATCCGGCCGTGGGGGAACGCCCGAGAGCAGCGAGGTCTCGCCACCGGTGGGGTTCTCGAGCACGACGCTCTCGAGCTGCACCTGCTCCTGGACGGTTCCGGTGAGTTCGACGGGGGTCTGTTCGGTGCGGTCCGGGACGGAGAGGTCGATGGACGGGCTCGTCGTGTCATCGACGGTCAGCACCGTCTCGTGGACCCGCCGGTTTCCGATGTCGTCGATGACCGTCACGGTCACGTCGTTCTCACCGTTCCCCAGGTAGATGTCCGCCGAGAACGACCCGCCCGGATCCGTGACCTGCGCGGTGTCCGTGTAGACGCGGTTCTCGTTGGCGTACCGGTACTGGTACTCGGACTCGATATCGACGCTGCTGACGCCACTGATGTCGTGTAACTCGCCCGAAAACGTCACGAGCGAACTGGACACGGTGATGCTGTCCGGCAGGGGTTCTTGATCCGTTTGCACCGGCGACTGGTAGCTCACGAACGGCCGTTCGTCGTCCTTGATGAGGGTGAACGACACCTGGCTCGTCGATTCGCCTTCTGCGATGACGGTGACCGAGTGCTCGCCGGTAGAGAAGCCGTCATCGAGATCAAGCGCGACAGACTCGGAGACGCTCGTCGCGTTCGGGGAGACCGACGCGACGGTCGTCCCGTCGAGGCGGACGAACAGGGACTCCACCGGTTGGTCGCCCGAGACGTCGATCTGCAGGGTGGCGTCTCCGGGCACGACGACTGTCTCCCCGTCGCCAGCCGACTGCTGGACGTCTTCGGAACTCACTGTCACCGAGATTGACGGTTGAGCCGCACCAACGCCTGACGCTGCGGCAACCAGGACCACTGCCACGAAAAGACTCACTGCCGTCCCCCGCATGGGCGACTCTGGCGAGGGCGACGTGAAAAACGTTTCTGGACATCGGGCGAGGAGACAGGCTTCCGCGACGTCACGCGACTTCGCTCGGATGCTCGTCTCGGTGTTCGGTGCTTCCGATCGGCGGGTGGTGACGGGCCTCAATCTTCGGCGAGCCGATTGTACGAGACGATCCCCTCGATATCGGGATCGTCGAGGAGGTTCCGCGCACGCCCGTAGAGATGGACCCACGACCCGTCCGCGTGTTTGAACCGGAACTCGACTTCCTGCATCGAATCGGGTCGTTTGAGCGTCGCTCGGAACTTCTCGGCAGTCCGGTCGATGTCGTCGGGGTGGATGTAGTCGAAGGCGTTCTCCCCGACGATCTCCGCCGGCTCGTAGCCCAGAATCCACTCGGCGGACGGCGAGAGGTAGGTGATGGTTCCTTCGGGGTCGATGACCGGGATGACGTCTGTCGAGTGTTCGATCAGCGTCGAGAAGAACCGGCGAGTGCGGGCCGCTTCTTGCCGGGACCGGTGCTGGGCGACAGCATTCGAGATGCGATTCGCCAGGAGGGTGTACTGTTCCGTACCCGCGGCTTTCTGGAGGTAATCATCGACACCCGCCGAGATGGCCTCGCTCGCGACCTCTTCGGAGCCCTTGCCCGTATAGAGGATGAACGGCATATTGGGGTGACTCTCGCGCACGGCCTCGAGAAACTCGATGCCGTTTCTGCCTGGGAGTTCGTAGTCTGAGACCACACAGTCGATGTCGGTCTCGGATAACAGGGCCAAACCGTCCTCGACACTCGTGGCCGTTTCGACGTCGAGCCGTTCGTCTTCCCGCTGGAGGAACGTCGCGACCAGTTCGGCGAAGTCCGGTTCGTCGTCGACGTGCAGCACCTGCACTGCGTCAGATTCCGTCAATTCTGCGCCAGGGGGCATCGCTGGTAGCCGAACCAAACCGGCGTGAGCATAAACATTGAACGAATTGCGGACGAAATGAATTCTCTTATTGGCACAGTGACTAATTCCAAGCTAATCCTCGAGCATCGACCCGGACAGTCCGTTCGACGAAGTCGCACGGGTTGCGTGTACGTGAGCACTGCTCGATGGGGATTCGTCGACGGACCCATTCACTCACTTGCTCAATACACCATTGTCAATGAAAAACAAAAAGCGGACTATTACGTGTGTACTAGTCCCATAGTATGCCTACCTTACCCTTGCTGAACGAAGGCGAGTTCAGACTCATCGTTCGGTACTCGATCGAGAGCGACGAGGGGATGAGCGAGGCGGTCGTCAATGCGTTCCTCGCGGCGGGTGTCGATGCCTTCGATCGATCCACTCAACTGGTCGACTGGGTCAACGCTGACGCCCTCGAAAACCTCTCGTGGAGCTCCGACCGACCACTCTATCTCTGTACGCGGGTGTGGGACCACCGAGTAGTCATGACGCCCGAAGAGGTCCGGATCTATTTACCGCCC
>CAYLJD010000057.1:0-11465 GCA_964383875.1 uncultured Halobacteriales archaeon | reverse complement strand
TCGATGATCGAGCCAGCAGTGGCGATCGTCGTAGGGCAACGCCCGTGCCGCCAGCCAGGACTCGCTGACACTCCCGTCAGGGCGCTTGTCTCGTGACCCTCCGAAGCAGGAGTATCTCTCCCGCGGACAAGTGCCGCTGGAGGAGCACGCAGACGGGATGTGGCGTGGCTGGCACGGTGCCAGCCGTCGCACAGTGGGGCCAGTCAGACAGCGAAGTGATGGCGCCAGTGGACGGTGTTCCCGTCAACGTTTGTGATCCCGACCCCCTCGAAGGGGGCGGTGTCTGCGATAAGTTCGCCCCCGATGCACCGGCGAGGTGTATCCGCTCCCGTCTCGTCAGCAACGCGC
This sequence comes from uncultured Halobacteriales archaeon, assembly GCA_964383875.1. Taxonomy (GTDB): domain Archaea; phylum Halobacteriota; class Halobacteria; order Halobacteriales; family Haloarculaceae; genus CAYLJD01. Next base: position 11,117 of record CAYLJD010000057.1, on the reverse strand, counting down.
GTCGACCGGATCCCGTCGAGTTCGGGACCGGTGTGCTCGATCTGTGTGTCTCCCGTGAGCGACACGAGACACTCCCCTTCGACTGGGTTGATCGCGAAAATCGGATACTGTGTGGTGGCAATGGTCGTCGAATCGATCCGGCAGGGGTTCGATTCCACGAGTCGAACGCCGTTTCGGTGGTCGCCACGCTGATCGATCGTCGATCCAGCGATGGTCGATGCGGGTCGATCGACAAGCTCGATGGCGCTCCCCGAGGATCCGGTACCGGAGATTCTGGTATCGACTATCTCGGTGCCCCGCTCAGCCGCCGCTACTTTCGAAACCGGTCGACTGGCTTGAATTCCGGAAACCCAGTCGACGTCAGTCGTGATCCGACAGCGCTCGATGCGCGGACCGTTTCCGTCCGGCCAGACGACGATCGTCCCCTGGGACCGGTCGGCGTTCACCATTCGCACGTCACACTCCTCGATTTGAACGCGGCCTGAGAAATCGTGGGGACCTTGCTCGACGACGATGGCCCGTGTATCGTACTGGGTACTCGTCCGCGTGTACGGGCCGGTGTACTTGGTCAGGTCGATCTCGAATGTCGTCCCACGAATACTGTTGCCGCCGCCCCCGAGCCGGACGCCCGAGACGTTGTTGTTCCGGTACAGTCCCCCAATTACCGTCACCGTGCCCTCGCACCGACTGCCGTAGATGCCGTTGTTGCCGAACTCCTCGAGGTGGCAGTCCCGCACTTCGATGTTCCCGTGGTGTCGTCCACCAATCCACATGCCGACGCGACCGTTCCCCCCCTTGTAGTGGCCGATCGCCGATCCCCGACGGGCGACGACGTTTTTGACGAGTCCCTGCTCCGAGGAATTCCGCACGGCCAACGCCAACGCGTTGGCGACCGAATTTCGGTTGGGATGGAGGCCACGACCGCGGAATTCGACGTTTTCGACGTGGAATCCGTTATCCGTGATAAACCGGAGCCCAGCGGTCGTTTGGGCTGCCGAGACGTCCACGTCGATCCCCGCAAAGAGGACCCACCCGCCGAGAAAGCTCACGAGCTTGTCGTTGTACTCGACAGGGGGAATGAAGGAGACGTCGCCAGTCCCGAGAAATCCGAGCCGGTTGACCTCGTCAAAAACGTGTCCGTTCTGGAACTGGTAGGTGCCGGACGGAAACTGTATCAGGACACCGTCGCCAACGCCAGTCTCGATGGCCGTATCGCTGGGTTGGTCGCCGGTCGGATCGCACCCGAGGTCCGCGACAGCGTCGACGACTTGATCGAACTCGGATTCCCACGCTCTCGTCAGAGATTCAGTCGGCGTCGAGGTCGACTCGCTCTCGTCTGTCGGCGTGGGGGTCGGGGTTGTGGACGTGCCCGGAGAATTCGCTTCCAGCGTCGAACAGCCGGCCATCGCCGCTGCCAGACCCGAGCCGAGCGCTAAGACCGATCGTCTCGACAGCACGTGTGTTCGCCCGGTGTCACCGGCCGGAGATTCGCGGCGGTCCTCGGTCACACATATCGGTTCGTGGCGAGTGGTTGGCGACTCGACTCTCGTCGCAGGTACTCACGCATCGCGTCACATTTCCTCGAATTCAGACTTAGTAATGCAGTGGCTTCCCCGGTAGCGACCACCGTTTCGGCACGGGTTGGCCGGGGAACCCGTCTGGAGTCCACGGGGGCGGCCACCATCCCGACAGTTGCGAAGCGGCGCAAGCTCGTCCCCAATCGGGCAGGTCCTTCAGCAAATTTGGATCCACTCAAGACTGGTTCGGGACTGGGGAGTCCGCGGCAGTATCGTCCGGTGACAATTCGGCGGCCAGTTCGCTCGTCGCCTGCCGGACGGCGTCGTCGCTCGACCCGTCTGGTTCCCACCCGGCGGCCGCGAGCTTCTCGATCGACAGTCGCATCCTGGGGACGTCGCCTGCCCATCCCCTGTCGCCGCCGGTAAACTCGTACGTGGGATCGACGCCGAGTTCCGCGGACACGATGTCCGCGATCTGCCGGACGGACGTGGTTGTGCGCGTTCCGAGGTTGAACGTATTGACCGGGTTGTCGGTGTGTTCGACGACGTGGGTGACCGCGTCCACGCACGCGTCCACGTGGAGATAGGATTTCATCTGGCGGCCGTTTCCCAGGATCTCGAGGGTCGACGGGTTTGTACGGAGTTTTTCGATAAAGTCCGGGATGACGGCGCCACGGAGGCCGGGCCCGACGACGTTCGCGAATCGAACCGTCCAGACCGTGAAGCCATGAGTGTGCGCGTACGTCGAGAGCAGGCTCTCTTCGGCGAGTTTGGTGGCGCCGTAGACGCTGATCGGCTCGAGCGGCGCGTAGTCCTCGGGCGTCGGCCGGGGCGCCTCGCCGTAGACGGTCGACGAGGAGGTAAACACCAGCTTGTCGACGCCGGTCGCATCCATTCGTTCGAGCAGATTGTGCGTGATCGCCGTGTTCTCCTCGAACTGTTGCCGCGGCCGGTCGGCATCGACGCGTTTCGACGCGGCGGCAAGGTGGAATACCGCGTCCAGGTCCGGCGTGACGACGGAAGCGACTGTCTCGGGGTCGGTGAGGTCACCCTCGACAAAGGTCGCCGACGGAGGCACACGTGCTCGCTCACCGTTCGAGAGATCATCGACGACGACCACGTCGTTTTCGGCCGCGAGGCTGGCTGTCAGGTGTGAGCCGACGAATCCCGCACCGCCGGTCACCAGGAGGTGCTTGTCTCTGAGTTCCATGACTGACCCTGTCGCGTCCTTCTGGTATCACCTCGTTAGTTATGGCGCTGATACCCGACCACTACGGGATCGCCTGTCGTCGCTCTCGAGAGCGTGCGCATCCAACAGATGGGACGTCACGGTGACACCCTCAATCGATCATGTTCTTCACTTCGATCTCGTTCCAAATCTCTTCGCCCTTGTCGGAGATGCCGTAGACGCGTCCTTTCTTTCGCTCCTCGGAGACTAAGAGCGTCACGAGAGAGTGCTCCCGCAGTTCACCGAGCGCCCGCGAAATGTGCGCGAGTGAGAGTTCGGCGTCGGTCGCAATCCGCGACGGTGTGGCCGGCCCGTCCGCCAGCTGTTTCAGCACCGTGACGCGATACTGAGAGCTGATGACGTAGCCTATCTCGTCCCAATCCTCAGTCATCGTTGGATCATTCTTCTTGGTGCCTGCTGGAAACCATCACCCGGGACACGTTTAGTTACGAATCTATTTCAGGCCGTACCGCTGGGAACGTGGCGCTTACCCGGATCGACCAGCTACGCGAGCCACCACCGCCAGACTGGACGGGGTCTGCCGCGGGTGTCTTTGCGTCGTGTGTCACCCCGTACCGCCAGACGGCACCCGTCCGATGGGGGTGCGTAATCACTGCATAACAAAGGCTGGGTGGGCGGTGGGTCCACTGTGTACAATGGGCTCACAGACGTCTCGGCAAGACGGTAGGGGACGTAGCGACCTCCAGGGGGAGGCCGTGAGTTGCCGACGCACTCGGAGTTATTCGTGAGGGTGGAGACATCCAACCGGCCATGGTGGCACATCGCCACCAGACCGGTGCGCGTGTTCCCGGTCGATTTGCTGGCCGTTCTGGGGTTCATCGTCGCGGTGAATGTCGTGTTTCTGATTCCCGCGCTCCGCGAGGCGACTGTATTCGGGGCTAGCCTCCGGACTGCGGTGGGCATCCCGACACTGTTGTTCCTGCCGGGCTACGTCCTCGTTTCGATCGCGTTTCCTGGGACGGCCCGGCACACCGCCGTCGAGGACGGTCCGGCCGCGGAGTCGCACGATTCGATCGACCTCAGCGAGCGTGTCGCGCTGGGGTTCGGTATGAGCGTCGCCTTTCTCCCGTTGTTTGCGCTCGCACTGAGTAGCGTCTGGACGCTCTCTGCCTCGGCGGTGCTAACGAGCCTCTCGGTGATTCTTGTTGGCGGGACGTGTCTCGCCGTCATCAGGCGATATCGCCTCCCGCAACCGGCTCGATTCGGCCGGACGATCGGCCAGTGGACGACAGTCTCCGACAGTTTCTCCCTCCGGTCCCACAGTGTGCCCGTGCAGACCTCGATGCTCGTCCTTGGCCTCGCCTTCGTCCTCGCCGTGGGCTCGATGGGATTCGCCGTGGCGACGCCATACCAGAGTGGCCAGTCCTCGACGTTCTACCTCGTGACGGAGAACGAGACGGGGACCCAGCTCGCGTCTGACTATCCGACGAATGCCACCGCCGGTACAGCCGAGTCGCTCACAGTCGGGATTACCAACGACGAGGAGCGTCGCCAACCGTACACTGTCGTCGCTGCCCTCGAGCGGGTGGAAACCGACTCATCGACGACTCGAGTGACCGAGACGCAGGAGCTCACTCGGCTCTCACCCGTGGTAGATCCCGACGAAACGTGGACTGGCCACCACACTGTCGAACCGGCATTGGTCGGAGAGAACCTCCGGCTCCACTACTACTTGTACAAAGGGACGACGGCCCCCGCAACCCCCGATTCCACCACGGCCTATCGGGACGTCTATCTCTGGATCAACGTGACAGGGACCTGAGGCGGACCACGTTCACGCTCCTCTTCTATGTGGCCATGGGAACACCTCGCGGTCGGGTACCTCGCGTACTCCGGATACACCCGTCTTCGATACGGGCGGGCCCCGGCCGACAAACCCGCAGTCGCGCTTGCCATCACCACCCAGTTTCCAGACCTCATCGACAAGCCGCTCGCCTGGACGGTCGACGTGCTCCCGAGTGGCTACTCGTTCGGACACTCGGTGTTCGTCGCCACGGCACTCCTGGCACTCGTGCTCGGGATCTCACGGCACCGTGACGTCCCAGCTGTCGGAAGTGCCGTCGCGATCGGCTACACGTCCCACCTGCTCGGCGATCTCCTCTATCCGGTGATTCGCGGCGGCGGGACCGATGTCACGATTCTTCTCTGGCCGCTCGTCGCCCGACCACGCAATGCTCCCCTAAGCTTGATTGCGGAGACGTCGCGGTTGTTCGCCGAGTTCGTCGTCTACCTGGGCAGTCCCCGTGGCGTCGCGTACCTCGGTCTCGAGCTGGCACTCGTCGGGGGAGCGTGCGCGCTCTGGTTCCTCGATGGTCGGCCCGGCTTCGGATGCTGGAAGTGAGACACGAGACGGCCGTCGTCCGACGTGTCGCGGTCTCAGGTTTGATGCAGCGCGGAGCCCCGGTCGTTGAGGTCGGACGACAGTCCGGCCGGACGGGCGGGGAGGAGTGCGTCGGAGGCCGGCACAGCCCCCGACTCGATATATTTTGCGCCGCCAAGGCCACCAGGTTGATGGAGTCCGGGCGGTCCACGATGGACTGTTCGGATGGGCCGCCGTCGACCGGCCCCGAACCCGGGGACGGATGACGCCGCACCGCTCCCACCGAGTGATCCAGGAGGGACCGTCCGAAGCCACGCACGCTGAGGTGGTGTCCATCTGGCCTCGCAAATCCCCTGCTGACCCCGGGGTGACGTCGGGGAGTCTACCGGGAATGAAAGCGAGCCGGATGCGCCGGTCGCGTCTGGCAGCGTCCACGCCTCGACCATGCAGGGGGATGGGACGGCAACCCACGAAGCCCTCGCGGGGGAAAGCCCCATCCGCACGGACCGAGCAGGGTTGCCGCCAGGCAGGAGGTCGGGGTCGTTTACTGTCCCTCCCTGATCAACGCGTCCGACGGAATCTCCGTCGACTGGCGGCGGGATTGGAGGTAGTGGATCGCAGCCAGTCCCGCGAACGCCCCCACGATTGCGATTCCGATCTGGAACTCGGAGAACGTGGCAAACACCGAGAGATCGAGGGCCACGAGCGCATAGAGGAGCCCACTGACAGCGGCGAGAACCAAGTAGAGTCGCTGCCAGCGATACTGGGGGGTGTCATCGGTCCCGACCGACAGATACGCGCCGATGTCGCGAGCGCCATTGGCGAGGGAGACCATCGAGGTGTCCTGATCGTACTCGACGATATCCGCCTCCGCGAGTTTCTGGATGTGAGTCTGGTACAGCGACACGTAGACACGCTTGCGTTGTTGTTGTGTGAGTTCCTCTGTCGTCGTCTCGTTTTCCCATGCGGCGAGTTCGTTGGCCAGTTCGCCCAGCTCGACCGGTCCGTTCGCTTCCCGGAGGTAGTAGAGGACGTACCGCCGACGGGCGTTACTCAAGATGTCGAACGCGTCGTCCTGGGACATCCTGTCAGATCGGGTTTGCGACATTGTCGGGTGACGAGGATCGTTCACGGGGGTGGCTCACTTCATCCCGCCACGGTACGGGAAGTATGTTCACATGCCGGTGTATCAACACTTTGTTAATTATTGGCAAATCGGGGTAATCCGCGATTTCTCCTCGCAGCTCGCTCCCGACTCTCCAGTAAGCGCGCGTTACTGCACGGCAAAGCTGAGTATAACAAAGCGAACCGGTGCGGGATATCCGGGCGGACCGACCGACGGAGGACGCCGTTGGATTCGAACGCCGAACGCTACCGATGATCCCGAACAGCACACTGCACCGACGTGGGACTGGACCGACGCCTGACCGGAGTGGTCTGTCTGCGACCACTCGACCGACGCCCAACGGGGCGACGCCATGAGCCAGGGCGTCGCCGGGGAGGCGACGATCGGCTATCAGTACGACGCGGACGCCGGCACCGCGACCGTCGGCGAGGACGCGACTGTCAGGGCAGGTTCCATCATCTACGGAGACGTGCACATTGGCCGTGACTTTGTCACCGGCCACAACGTACTCATCCGAGAGAACGTCGACATCGGCGATCACGTCGTGGTGGGGACGAACACTGTCATCGACGGAACGGTCACCATCGGCTCGCACGTCAGCTTCCAGACCGGGGTGTACGTGCCCCCTTATTCGACGATCGGAGACCACGTGTTCGTGGGCCCACACGCCGTACTGACGAACGATCCCGCTCCGGTGCGGACTGACACAGAGCTGGAAGGGCCGACCATTGCGGACCACGTTTCGATCGGGGCCAATGCGACGATTCTCCCCGGTGTGACTGTCGGCGAGGGCTCGTTTGTCGCGGCTGGCTCAGTCGTCACGAGGGACGTGCCGCCCGGAACGCTGGCTATCGGCGTTCCCGCTACACACGAGCCCCTCCCACCGCGTCTCGAGGGAGGGAACCAGCTGCGATGAGTTCCATCCCGATTGCGAACCCCTCGCTGGGGGAGACCGAAAAACGACGGATCCGTGAAGTGATCGACGACGGACAACTCGCGGATGGCCCGGCGGTGCGCCGCTTCGAAGCGGCGTTCGCGAGCTGCTGTGGGACCGCTGAGGCTGTCGCCACGTCAAACGGGACGACGGCGCTGCACGCGGCCTTGCGGGCGGTGGGGATCGGACCGGGTGACGTGGTCGTCACGACACCGTTTTCCTTTGTCGCGACCGCGAACGCCGTCCGTCATTGTGGAGCCACGCCGGTGTTTGCGGACATCGATCCGGAGACGTACAATCTCGATCCGGATTCCGTCCGGGAGATTGTTCGCGAGCGTGACGAGGACGTGGAGGCACTCCTCCCGGTTCACCTCTACGGACTCCCGGCAGACATGGACCCGCTCCTGGACATCGCCGCGCGATTCGATCTGGCGGTCGTGGAAGACGCCGCCCAGGCGCACGGGGCCGTATACCGCGGCCGTCCGGTCGGGACGATGGGCGACGCCGGGTGCTTCTCGTTCTATCCGACGAAAAACATGACAACCGGGGAGGGCGGCATGATCGTCACGGATCGCGAGGAGGTTGCCACACGCGCCCGTCGGTATATCGACCACGGCCGGTCGTCAGATGGCGGCCACGTCGAGGTCGGTCACAACTTCCGGATGACGAGTATTGCCGCGGCGATCGGCCGCGTCCAGTTGGACAAACTCCCTGAATACACCCGGAGTCGCCGGGCCAACGCGGCGATCTTGACGGACCAACTTGCAGACGTTCCGGGGATTGTCGTCCCCTCGGAGCCTCCGGATCGGCGCCACGTCTATCACCAATACACCATCCGATGCACCCAGCGGGAGGCCATCCGATCGGCACTGGCCGATGCCGGGATTGACACGGCCGTGTACTACCCGACACCGATCCACCGGCAGCCTGCCTACGCCGACGTCGATCAACTCCTCCCCGAGGCCGACCGGGCCGCTTCCGAGGTCCTCTCGCTGCCCGTCCATCCGTCGATCTCGACAGCGGACGTTCGGACCATTGCGGAGACGATCGGCGAGACGGCTGCCGTCACTCCGGGTGGTCTGAGTGGGTGACCGCCTCTCGACTGGTGTGATCGGTGTCGGGAGTATGGGTCGCAACCACGCCCGCGTCTACCGCTCGCTCCAGTCGACCGACCTCGTCGGTGTGGCCGACGCTGACGTCGATCGAGCCCAGGAGGTCGCTGCGGCCTACGGAACGTCGGCGATGGCCCCACAGGCGCTGCTCGAGGCGGCCGATGCCGTGTCGATCGCCGTGCCGACGCGGTATCACTACGAGTCGGCACGGCAGGCAATTGAAGCCGGGGTGCACGTCTTGGTCGAGAAGCCGTTCGTCGACCGTCTGGAGAATGGACAGCTGCTGATCGAACAGGCTCGAGACCGGGGGGTGACACTGCAGGTTGGCCACATCGAGCGGTTCAATCCGGCCGTGCAGGCTCTCGTCGAATTCGCTCCCGACCTTGACATCATCGCCGTGGACGCGATGCGACTCGGTCCGCCCGTTGACCGCGACATCGACGTGAGTCCCGTCTTCGATCTCATGATCCATGATATCGACGTGGTCCGGTCGCTCGTTGATCGGGACGTGGCCGATATTTGTGCCACGGCAGCCGAGAGCGATCCCTACGTCGCGTCGATTATGGACTTCGATGGTGGCGTCGTCGCGACGCTCACCGCAAGTCGAGTGACCCAACAGAAAGTCCGGAAACTCTCGATAACGGCTCGGGATTGTCGGGTCACCCTGGATTACATCGATCAGTCCGTCGAGATCCACCGGCAGTCGCTCCCGGAATGGATCGAACGGAACGGCGACGTGAGTTTCCGCCACCGGAACATCGTCGAGCATCCAACGGTCGAGAACGGCGAACCACTGCGGGCCGAACTCGAGTCGTTCGTCGACGCTGTTCGCACTGGCCGCACCCCACAAGTCACCGGTGAGGACGGACTCGAGGCCGTCCGCATCGCGACGCAGATCGAGAACGCGGTGCCGACGGTCGACGCGGACCGAATCCCGTCGGAGGCCAGACAGTGACGCTCGAATCGGCCGCTGTCCGAAGCCTGTACGGAAGCACGGCCGATGTCGAGGCACAGCGGCGCAGCCTGTGTGCGGGGTCGGTCCCGGTGGCGGTCTACGGGCTCGGAAAGATGGGGCTCCCGCTGGCGGCGATTTTCGCCGCGACGACGGGGAACGCGACCGGTGTCGACATCGACGAGGCGGTCGTCGACCAGATTCGTCGGGGGGAGTGCCCGGTCACAAACGAGCCGGGACTGGCGTCGGTCGTCTCCGAGACGGTCTCGAGTGGTGCACTCCGGGCGACGACCGATTCTGCGGGAGCGGCCACCGACGCGAGCGTCCACGTGGTCATCGTCCCCACGACACTCCAGAACGACGACACAGCCGACCTGTCGGCCCTGGAGGCCGCACTCACCTCCATCGGGTCCGGTCTTTCGAGTGGCGACGTCGTCCTCGTCGAGTCGACAGTCCCACCCGGGACCTGCCGTGCTCTCGCCCGGCCACTGCTGGAAGACGAGAGCGAGCTCGAGGTGGGTGAGTTCGGCATTGCATTTTGTCCGGAACGGACAGCCAGCGGGCAAGCAATCGAGGATATCAGGATCTCGTATCCCAAGATCGTCGGCGGCATCGACGAGGAGAGCACCCGCGTGGCGGCGCTGATCTACGACGAACTGAGCGAGAATCGGGTCATCCCGGTCTCGGATACGACGACGGCAGAGTGTGTCAAGCTCTTCGAAGGCGTCTATCGGGACGTCAATATCGCGCTCGCGAACGAACTCGCCCGCATCGGCGAGGAACTTGGTGTCGATACCGTCGAAGCCATCGCGGCGGCAAACACACAGCCGTACTGCGACATCCACGATCCCGGAGCCGGTGTCGGTGGCCACTGCATTCCGTACTATCCGTACTTTCTCACTGGAGCAGTCGAGACGGAGACGACCCTCCTGCGAACGGCACGAGCTGTCAACGAATCGATGCCTGCGTACACCGCCGGGAAACTGTTCGAGGGATTCGCCGTGGCTGGCATCGAGCCGGCCGGAGCCACGGTCGCTGTCCTCGGCGTCGCCTACCGTCCCGGGGTCGCTGAAACGCGTGAATCGCCGGCACTGCCGATCATCGACCGGCTGATCGAGGCTGGTGTCGATGTCGTGGCGATCGATCCCGTCCTCGACGGCGTGCCGGACCGCGACGTGCCGCTGGTGAGCGTCGAAGCGCTGTCGGACATGGACCTGGATGGCGCGATCCTCGTGACCGCACATCCCGAGTTCGAGCGACTCGACTGGGACACGCTCCCGGAGCTGGTTGTCGTCGACGGCCGGAACGTACTCGATCTCGAGAACACCGAGCACGCGGTCTATACAGTCGGCAAGGGGCGGTAGCATGTACGACGGACACCGCATCGGCGTCGTCATCCCGGCCTACAACGAGGAAGGCTTCATCGGTGACGTGATCGACGCCATCCCGGCATACGTCGACCGGGCCTTCGTGATCGACGACGCCTCGACCGATGGAACCTGGGCGGAGATTCGGCGCCGGATCCCCGAGGAAACCGTCCCCGCGCCGCGGGCTGCGGTTGCCGATGGGGGGGCTGCGGTCGACCGCCGAATAGTGCCGGTCCGCCACGACACGAATGGGGGTCGGGGGGCGGCCGTGAAGACTGGGTACCGCCTGGCACTCGACGCGGACATGGATGCCATCGCGGTGATCGACGGTGACGGCCAGATGGATCCCACGATCCTCGACAGATTTCTCGATCCGGTCATCTCCGACCGGGCGGACTACGCGAAAGGGAACCGGCTTCTCTCGCGAGAGCACCGTGCCGACATGTCTCGATGGCGATTGTTCGGCAACGGCGTGCTCATGTGCCTCACGAAAGTCGCCAGTGGCTACTGGCGCATGATGGATCCCCAGAATGGCTACAC
>CAYLJD010000056.1:0-15393 GCA_964383875.1 uncultured Halobacteriales archaeon | reverse complement strand
ATATCGTAGACTGTCTCAGTTCCCGCGGGTTCGATCGAGCGAATGGTGGTTTCGATTAGCAGATTCTCCTTGATTTCAGTCTGCTCGCAGAATTCGTCAAAACCGGGGAAGTCTTCAGGGGGCCGTGGTCGGCCCTTTCGACCACTCCAGATACTCCGTTCGATAAATCGTTCGTTGGTCTCATCGAAGGCACGCTTGACTCGGCGGGCGGGTGCACCGCCATCCGCCATCGTTGCTGCCTCCCGAGCAATTTCGGCGCGCCTGTCGATTACTGCTTCTTTGTACTTCAGGTACTGGATCGCCTGCATCGCTCGACGTCGTTTGTCCCGGTTGTAGCGATAGCCGATCGTCGAGAAAAATCGAACCAAGTTCTCCGAATCTGCGTTGAGGCCGAGCCGTAACCGGATTCTTTCGCCATCTGTTCCGGAGGCGGCGTTGAACCGCTCAATCGCGGTCGTTTCGATGCCGAGATTCTTGAGCGCTTCGGCGATTCCTCGGAGAAATGCTTTACCCGCGTCAGCCTCCTGCCGTACCCGATTGTGAGAGATTGTCGGACAGTAGAGGTTCTTGTCAGCCAGGGCCGCAGGAGCACTCATTTCGGCACCAAAGAACGCCGATAGGTACAATGCTTGCTGCCACGATGCGAGTCGATCAAAGTACCACGGGAGTCCGAAGCTACTCTCGACCTTTTTTCCGGTCGGAGCCCCGAGCTTCTGCAGAACCTTCATAAATGCTCCTGAACCCGACCGAGTGCTGTACTCTGTCCGTTCGAACTCGGCCCCGTCGATCTCGTGTTGTCGATCGCGTTCGTAGATGCGAGAGGGCCTGAATCCGATGCGTCGTATGTCCTCTCGAATGGAGTCGAGGTCTTCGGGATCGCCGTAGAACCATGTCTGCCGGCTAGACTCGCTGAACGCTCCATCACCAGTGTGAAACCCAACGAGCTTGAGGAACACGTTAAATGCTTCGTCGGTCGACTTGAGCGGGAGCAGATCGCGTTCCACGAGCGCGCGGACTAATTGCGGATCTTCGTCGGCGAACGCATCTTTGTCGAGGACAACAAACTCGTCTGGCTGTTCGTCATCGATCCCCTTGAACGGGTGCACGTACACCGTCTCTCCCGCCGCGAGCTCTTCCAGTTCGACCATTCCGTTCGGCGTGTAAAACGGGTGGTCCGCAGTTGCAACAACGGTATCGCCCGTTTCGGTCGCGACTTCGTAGACTGGCTGGTTACCGGTCTCGGTGAACATTCTGACGTCCGCAGTCCCGAGCATACTTTCCGCGACGACCGCTCGCTGGTCTTCGAAGTCCCGAGAGAGGTCGGCGATGGGACGTCTCCTTCCGAAGGACAGCAGAACGTCGGTTTTGCCAGAAAGGCAATTAATGTCGTAGCCGACGGCGCCGGGCGAAATACAGCCGTCTTCGGCATCGATGGCGGCGACGCCGCCAACCGGGAAGCCGTAGCCCTGGTGCCCGTCGGGCATACAGACCGCGTACTTCTGAATCCCGGGCAGGTGTGTCGTGTTCTGGAGCTGCTGGAGGGTCTTGTCTTCGGCAATTTCTTCCAGCAGTGACTCACTCGCAAGGACTCGCGCGGGGACGCGCATCTCGCCGGTTTGGGGCAGCTCCCAGACGTGCTCGCGGACCTGCTCGAGCGTGATCTGGCCGGCATCGAACGTGGGCATACGGATCCCTGGGTCGGGATCCCCTAATAGGGTTCGCCGTCCGGCACGCGATCACACGTCGAAGACGACGTAGGCGTGCCAGCCACCGTTCCGTTCGGTGAGGTCCATCTCCGAGTAGGTCACCGCCTTGATCTCTCGGGCGGCGATGTCCGCAAATGGGACGCCCCGGTAGGATGCGCTCACGCACCAGGTGTCGTCGGGGAGCTCGACTGACGCCCGGTTGTCGACGGGCAGGACGTGCCGCACGTCCCGTTCGTAGATGAGTTCGTCGAGGTAGTCGAAGAGCAGAGCCTCGCGACTTTCGGCACTGACCGCGACGTCGGCCCGCTGGCCAGAGCCGGGAATGTCGTCGCACATCGCGGCGGCCATCCCGTCGGCGACCGCGGCAAAGACGCCACCGAGGGACTCGGCCGTCGCCTCGACCGCCACGTCCGCCGTGTGCTCGCGGATCTGGAATGGCACGGCTCAGGCGGCGTACTCCTCGGGCTCGAACTCGGCGTCGGTTTGCTCGCGGTCGATCGCCACACCGAACGAGACGATCGAGGAAATGCCTTCCTCGACGGAGAGATCGACGTCGTACACACGGTCGTGACTGATGTGGAGGATGAATCCGCCCATGACCGGGTTCGGCCCCATCGGCATGAAAACGGTCATCATCTCCGCACTGCCGGTCGCACCCACGATCACGTCAGGGGGTTCTGCGGTCTTGAAGGCGACCGAGTACGAGCCGTCGGTCGGGTACTCCACGAGGACGACCTCCTGGAAGCTGTCGGTGTCGCTCTCGAGGAGCATCTCGCTGACCTGATCCAGGGTGCGATAGATGGAGTTGATGCCGGGGATCCGGGCCATCGTGGCGTCGATGCCGGCCTCGATCCGGTTTCCTCCGTACTCGCTTTCGGTGATACCGCCGACGACGAACACGATGGTCCCGAACACGACCACGGCGAGGAGGTTGGCGAGCAGACTGGCCTCACCGGGTCCACCGAGCCACCGATCGATCGGGATCACGAGCGGGCCGAGCAGCCCCGACAGAAAATCCAGGCCGACGAACAGCACCACAATCGTGACAAGCACCGGGACCACGATGGCCGTCCCGGTCACCGCCGACCGGCGGAGATACGTCCGGACACTGCGTCCTCGCATACGCCTCGTTCACTATCGGTCCGTGAAAGCGTTGTGCCCGGCACCTGCCGGTGGAATTATAATCGCTCCGGCGAGAATCGTTCGACAGTGAGCGTCCACGTCGAGCGGCGGACCGTGAATCCGGGCCAGACAGACTTCGTCGACGAGGCCTGGGAGCTCAAAGAGCGGATTCGCCGTGAGGACGGGGTCCTCCGACAACGGCGGAGTTTCTTTCAGAACGCGTACCGTCGTTCGACGGTCTACCTCTACGTCGATCGGAGCCGAGATGATCACCTCGTAGGGTTCGCGGCCGTCCGGCGCGACGGCTACATTCTGTTTCTGGCCGTCGACGAGTCGTACCGTGACGAGGGCTTCGGCAAACGCCTCGTCGCCCGGGTCGCCGAGGACAACCGGACCGTCACCTGTCACGCCCGGACGACCAACGACGACGCACTGGAGTTCTACCAGCAGCTCGGGTTCGAGATCAAGCGCCGCATCGAGAGTTACTACGAGGACGGTGGCGACGCGTATTACTTGACGCTCGGTGAGGACACGGGCATCCGCGACCGCCTCGCGCGGTTGCTGGGTCGCTGACGGCTCCGCGTCGAGCACAAGCTTATTTGCGTGGCTTGAGCAATGCCAATCGATGGAGGAGCGTACGCGCGCGTATCTCCGCGGGCGGTTTGGCGACTACTACCGCCGGACCGAGCCGACGCCGCCACCGGACGCTGACGCCCGCGAATGGGGCTACGTCCCCTGGACGGGTGGCCCCGGCGAGACGATGGTCCGCCACCAGTCCCTCCTCGACATCGGCTCACTGCACGAGTTTCTGGCCCGGGAGCGCCCCAAACACGTCTACTTCTCTGCCGGCCGCTACGACGAGCCCGGCGCGAGCACGATGGACGCGAAGGGGTGGCACGCCTCGGATCTGATCTTCGACCTCGACGCCGATCACCTGCCCACCGTCAGTCCGGCCGAAGACACGTACGCAGAGATGCTCGCCGCGTGCAAGGAAGCGCTGTTCCGGCTGCTCGACTTCCTCGAGACCGACTTCGGCTTTTCGGACCTCACCGTCGTCTTCTCCGGCGCGCGCGGCTACCACGTCCACGTTCGTGACGAGACAGTCCAGCCACTGGAGAGTGATGCCCGCCGCGAGATCGTCGACTACGTCCGGGGGATCGGGCTGGAGTTCGACGCGGTCGTCACCGAGCAGACGGTGGCTGGCACAGCCGGGCGCACGAGCCCGGCGACGAAGCGGACGCTGTCGACGGAAGGCGGATGGAGTGCGCGGGCCCACCGCCGCGTGGTGGAATTCGTCGAAGCGCTGGGCACGCTCGACGACGAAGCGGCCCTGTCGAGACTGCGGGAGTTCGACGGCGTCGGGGAGAAGAATGCCCGCGCGGCGCTGCGGGCGGCCCGGGAGAATACGGCGGCCATTCGGGAGGGCAACATCGACGTCCATCCAGCATTTCACCGGGTGGCCCAGTCGATCGTCACGGAGACCGTCGCGTCCGACAACGCCCCCATCGACGAGCCGGTGACGACCGACACCAACCGTCTGATACGGCTCCCGGGAAGCCTCCACGGCGGGAGTGCGCTGGCGGTTCGGACGCTCGAGCGATCGGACATCGCCGACTTCGATCCGCTCGTCGACGCGGTGCCGGAGACCTTTACCGGCCACGACATCACCGTCGAGGTAACTGACGGCGGCCGCGTGCAGCTGGGTGGCGAAACGCACGATCTCGAAACGGGGCCGTCCACAGTGCCGGAGTACCTAGGTATGTTCCTCATGGCGCGAGGGCGTGCGGAAAAGGGCCGAGAATAGATGGATCTCGACCAACTCCAGTCAGTTCGCGACCGGGAACGCGACAGCGAGAGCCTGCAGGAACTCCGGGCATCGTTCTACGAGGAAGCGATTGCGTACGTCCAGGAGCTGCGCGACGAGCGAAAGCGGGCAGCGAGCGAGGCAGCGGAACCGTTCGACGATCCGCGCGTCAATCGGCTCACCGACCGGATTCGCACGGCTGAGGGGACGCTGGAAGCGATATACGAGAAGCGCGTGGGCAAGATTCTGACGGCCGCAACCCTCGCTGCGGCGGACTTCGCGACCGAGATCGAGGGCATGACCACCGAAGAAGCGGACCTCTACGAGGGACTCGTCGCCGAGATCCAGGCCAACCGCCAGGACGTCCTGGGCCAGCTGGGGGCCGACGCAGACGCCGACATCGACCCGACGGCGTCCGGACCTGACCAGTCTCCTGCGGGAGACACAGGGGGTGAGACCGCGGCAGACGATCCCGATCCGGACGACGTCGAGTCGGCGACTGCCAGCGACGCGGAGCCATCGGATGCGGGGTCAACAGACGAGGCCGCTGCGGACGAGTTCGATCGGACGCGCGTTCGGATCACCGACGATGTCGGCCCGATTTTGGGCGTCGACGACCGTGAGTACGATCTCGTCGAGGACGACGTGGTGACGCTCCCGACGGCAAACGCTCGGCCGCTCGTCGAGCGAGGCGTGGCCGAGCGGCTCGAGTAGGCGCTACGGAGCGGGTCTGGTGCCGATGGGTACCTGAACGCGCTCTCGGCGGCCATCGCGGACGATCCCGACGTCCACCGTGTCGCCCGGCGTTGTCTGGAGGGCGAGAAATCGCGAGAGATTCTGTCGTCTCGGGATCGGCGTCCCGTCCATCTCGAGGATGACGTCGCCGCCGACGGGGACCCGCACGTCGTCCACAGACCGGGCGTCAGTCGTCCCCTGCAGCACGCCGTCTGACGGCCCACCATCGACGACTTCGTCGACGTAGACCCCCCGACGAACCGGGAGGTCGTTTGCCGTGGCGATCCGCGGCGTGACCGGCTGAATGCCCACGCCGAGGTACGGGTGGTCGTAGGAGCCGTCCGCCAGGAGTGCCGGGACGACGCGCTCGACCATCGCTGCGGAGATGGCAAAGCCGATGTTCTCGCCGCCGCCCGAGTTGACGACGCCGGCGACCGCGCCGTCGAGTGTGACGAGCGGTCCACCGCTGTTCCCCGGATTCAGCGCCGCGTCCGTTTGGATGGCGTCGGGAATCGAGAAGTTGTTGGGTGCATCCAGCGTACGGCCGCGCCCGCTGATCACGCCAGTCGACAGCGAGCCGGTGAGCCCGAACGGGTTGCCGATCGCGACCACTTGCGTGCCAACTGGCGGTGGCTCGGCGACGAGTGGGAGGGGCGTCGCTGCCGACGGCAGTTGGTCCACGTCCACAACCGCCAAGTCGCTGTACACGTCCGTGCCAATCACCTGTGCGTCGCGCCAGCCCACGTCGGTAAACCACAGTGAGAGGTCGGCTGCGCCGCTGACGACGTGTTCGTTCGTGACGAGATAACTCTCGGCGTAGACCCAGGCCGTGCCCTGTCCCCCGCCGTTTGCGGTCTCGACGCGCACGGTCGCGACGGAGTCGATCGTCTCTCGGTAAACAGCGGTATAGACGGACCCATCGTCACCCGATACCTGTGGTGGGGGTGCGGTGGACCCGGGCGTTGGTGCCGTCGACTGTCCCGGCTGCGCGACCGTCTCGTCGTCCGGGTTGAACGGGGCGCCGATCGCACACCCGGCGAGGCTGCCCCCGGCGACGGTGCCGATCGCCGCGAGGAACGATCGGCGAGTCGTCCGATCCCCGGCCATGCCGACACCGAGGGTCGGAGTCCGGTTAAATTCAGCGACACGGGCACCGTCGGCGCACTGCGCTGGTGGTGACGGTCCGCCGTGCGACTGGCACCATTAAGTGTGTCTCTCGAGTACTCCCTGGTGACTATGGAGCTCACCTGGCACGGCCACTCCACGTGGTCCGTCACGGTCGATGGCACCGACCTCCTGATCGATCCGTTCTTCGGCAACCCCAAGACTGATCTGGAGCCGAGCGACGTTCCGACGCCGGACTACGTCCTGCTGACACACGGGCACTTCGATCACATCGCTGACGTGGGGGCGTTCCCGGGGGCCACGGTCGTCGGGTCGCCCGAAGTGACCGGGTATCTAGCCGATAAACACGACCTCGACGACGAGGACGTGATCGGCTTCAACATCGGCGGGACCGTCGAGCTGGACGACGCCTTCGTGACGATGCACCGTTCGGACCACACGAACGGCATCAACATGGAGTACGACCTCGACGCGGGCATGCCCGCCGGGTACGTCATCTCGGACACGCGGCCGACGCAGGTCGACGACCGCGACAGCACGACCTTCTACCACGCGGGTGACACTGCACTGATGGTGGCGATGCGCGAGATCATCGGGCCGTTCCTCCAGCCGGACGCCGCGGCGCTGCCGATCGGTGACCACTTCACGATGGGGCCGGCACAGGCCGCGATCGCGGTCGACTGGCTCGACGTGGACTACGCGTTCCCGATGCACTACGACTCGTTCCCCCCGATCGAACAGGACCCACAGGATTTCGTCCGGGAGATTCAGGCGACAGGCTCGGACGCTGAGGGGATCGTGCTCGCGGGCGACGAGAGCTTCGAACTCTGACGGCTTTCGCAGCGTAGTCGCACGATTCGGCGTCCCCGCCGACGGTGGACAAAGGGGCAAGAACCGTCGCCACAGCTACTGTTTTCCCGTCAGGCCCCCGAAACGCGGGCAATGGCCGACATCCAGTTTACGAGCACGTGCCCCGACGGCTACGCCGTTTCGAGTGTCGTTGACGAGTGGGAGCTGACAGTCGACGCGACCGGTGAGACAGGCCCCACGGCCCAGCAGGTCCTGGCGGCGGACTACGCGTCGTGTTACATCCCCGCGTTCCGGGTCGGCGCCGGCCAGGCGGGGATCGACGAGCTCGGCCGGATCGAGATCGACGTCACGGCCGATCTGGACGGGGACGACGACCTCGCGTCCATCGCGTTCGACATCCGCGTCGAGGCCTCGCTCGAGGGGAAGGCCGACGACATCGTCGCCCGGGGCGAGGACATCTGTCACGTCCACGACGCGCTCCGAGACGGCCTGCACGCGGACATCACCGTGACAGACGGGGCGTTCTGACTCGGGAAACGCTGATACGAACGGGGGGTGTAGGAGCAGCCATGAGTGAGTGGACCGACCAGCTCGCCGGGGCGCGGATGCAGGTCGACCAGCAGTTCCGCGACCGGGTCATCGACTCGCAGTTCTCCAACCAGCAGTGGGGACTCATCATGACGGCCGTCGAGTGGGAGGTCCACGACGCGGACGACCCGGAGTCGGCACGGCTGGTCGCCGACACGAGCAACCTGTCCGAGATCGTTCCGGAGCTGGATCGCATCAGCAAGCAGATGGGCGGGCCCGCCGGCCCGGTCGACGAGGGCGGTGGCACCGGCATCGCCGGTCAGCTTCGGGGCTTTCTCGATGACCTGACCCGAAACTCCGGCGGTGGTGGGGAGGCCCAGCTCCGCGAGGCCGAACGGCTCGTCCAGGAGTACGCCGTCGAACTCCAGACGTTCCTCGAACAGCGCGAGCGCTGGGATACCATTCGGACTGCGGCCGCCGAACAGCGGTCCACGTAGGCCGGGAGTGCCTACAGTCGCGCCAGCACGGCTTCGGTGACGTCGGTCGTGCCGGCGTCCCCACCCAGGTCCGGCGTCCGCGGACCCTCCGCGAGCGTGGTCTCGACGGCTGTCCGGACCCGCGTCGCTTCCTCCGGGTATCCGAGGTGCTCGAGCAACATCGCGGCGGAGAGTACCATCGCGGACGGGTTAGCGATACCCTGGCCGGCGATGTCTGGCGCGGACCCGTGCACCGGCTCGAACAGGGCGTTGTCCGCGCCCACGTTCGCGCTCGGCAGGAGGCCGAGCCCGCCGACCAACCCGGCCGCGAGGTCAGAGAGGACGTCCCCGGCCAGGTTGGGACAGATGACGACCCCGTAGTCCTCGGGGTGGGTCACGAGGTGCATGGCGAGGGCGTCCATCAGGACCGACTCGTAGGCGGCGTCTCGGCTCTCGGCGACGTCGGCGACCGTTTGGAGGAATAGCCCGTCTGTGGTCCGCATCACGTTCGCCTTGTGCGCCACGGCGACGTCATCGTAGCCGTGTTGCTTCGCGTACCGAAACCCGAACTCGGCGATCGCTCGGGATGCCGATTCGGTGACGACTCTGGTGAGGGTCGTCACGCCGTCGGCGATCTCGCTTTCGATGCCGGCGTAGACGCCTTCGGTGTTCTCCCTGATGAAGACGAGATCGGTCGCCGGTTGGAGGGCGTCCAGGCCGGGGTAGGCGCGAGCCGGCCGGACGTTTGCGTAACTGCCGACGGCAGCGCGGAGTGGGAGAATCACGTCTGCGGCCGTGTCGCCGGCTGCGCCGAACAGGGTCGCGTCCGCCTCGGTCGCGAGGTCGCGTGTCGCCGCCGGGAGCGCCTCGCCAGTCTCGGCTTTGGTCTCGTCGCCGGCATCTCCGTAGACGACGTCGACGTCCACCGGCAGTGCCTCCAGGACGTCGACAGCGGCGGGCGTCACCTCCTGGCCGATCCCGTCGCCAGGGATGACAGCGATCTCGTGGGTCATGGTCGAATGGGCGCACAGAACACCGCGAGTGCCGAAAGGGGTTCGGTTTTCCCCGTCCGGGTCAGGCGACGTCTCCACGGACGAGGTCCGCGGCCCGTTCCGCTATGGCGATCGTGGGAATGTTCGTGTTCCCGCGCGTCACCGTGGGCATGATCGAGGCATCGACGACGCGGAGTCCCTCGACGCCCCGAACCCGCAACCGCTCGTCGACGACGGCCATGTCGTCCTGACCCATCTTGCACGTGCCGACTGGGTGGTAGATCGTGGCCGCGTGGTCCCGGACGTGCTGGCGGAGATCCGCGTCACTCCCGGGAATGATCTCATCGCCCCGGTATTCGTCGAGTGGGGCTTGGTCGGCGATCTCTCGTGCGAGTTCCATGCCGCGAACGAGCCGGTCGAGATCGTCACCGTCGCTGAGATACTGCGGATCGATGGTCGGATGATCCGTCGGATTGGCCGACGCGAGCGTGATCCGTCCGCTGCTTTCGGGTGTCAGCAGCGTCGGTCCGAAGGAGAAATAGTGGCCCGCGTCGGGTCGTTCGAAGCCGTGGCGCTCGTAGTAGGCTCGCCCGAAATGAAACTGGAGATCCGGTGCCGTCCGGTCGTCGTCGCTTGTGCAGAAGGCCCCGACCTCGGCGACGTTCGACGTGAGCGGCCCGCTCTTGAAGACGAGCCACCGCAGGACGTTCAGAAGGCTGTCGGCGTCGTCGATTGTCACCGGCTTCCGACTTTCGTAGATGCGACCCACGACGAGGTGATCCTGGAGGTTCCGGCCGACACCTGGAAGGTCGTGGACGGCGTCGATGTCGTGCTCCCCGAGGTGATCAGCTGGCCCGACGCCCGAGAGCATGAGGAGTTGCGGGGAGTTGACCGCACCACCACAGACGATCACCTCCTCGCCGACCGCAACGCGGACGCGCTCGCCGTCTTTCTCGTATTCGACGCCAGTGGCGACCGGCCCGTCAAACAGCACACGGGTCACGTGGGCGCCGGTCCGTGCCTCGAGGTTCCGGCGGTCGAGTGCTGGCGTGAGGTAGCCGTCGGCGGCGCTGTGGCGCCTGCCACCGCGTTGGTTCACCGGGAAGGGACCGACCCCCGTATTGTCCCCGGCGTTGAAGTCGTCGTTTCGGGGGAGGCCGGCGGCCACGGCTGCGTCAATCCAGGCAGCCGAGAGTTCGGGCGGGTCGGGACGCTCGACGTGCATCGGGCCGCCCCGTCCGTGCCACTCCGTCGACCCGGAGGTGTCGTCTTCGAGGAGTTTGAAGTACGGTAACAGGTCGTCGAAGGCCCAGCCATCGTTGCCGCGGTCGGCCCAGCCGTCGTAGTCCGCGGGGTGTCCGCGAATGTGGATCATGGCGTTGATCGAGCTGGAGCCACCGATCGCCTTCCCGCGGGGCCAGTACAGCTCGCGGTCGGCCAGCTCCGGCTGTGGCACCGTCGTGTAGTCCCAGTCAACGTCGGTCTTGAACAGCTCCGAGAAGGCTGCCGGAATCGCGATCTCGCGCTTGTCGTCCGGGCCGCCGGCCTCGAGGACGAGCACCGTCGTATCACCGTCTGCTGACAGGCGATTCGCCAGCACACACCCCGCCGAACCGGCCCCGACGATCACGTAGTCGACCGTTTCGCTGGCCATGCGTACCTGACCCACTGACGACGGCGTGATAGGTGTACCGGCGCGGCGGCTCTCGGGACCCCGCCGACCGTGGGTCCCGGCGCATCGTCGACCGGCATGCAGTCCAGTCACCCGTCGCGTGCCACGCCGCGGGGGTCCGCTGGAGCGAAATCCAAACAATGATTGCGTCCCTGGCGGACACAGGACACGTTTGACGACGTGTCGATGACGGCATCCAACGAGACGGGCATTCCGTGGCGCTCCCCGACCCTGATTGTCATTCTTGCCAGTTCGCTGATCGGCGTGATGGGCGTCTCGCTCATCAGCCCGATCCTGCCCGATCTCCGTGGCGTCTTTGACCTGACGGACGCACAAGCCGGGTTGATCATCACCGCGTATACGCTGCCGGGGATCTTTCTGACGCCGTTCGTGGGGCTCGTCGCGGACCGACTCGGCCGCCGGCGGGTGATGATTCCACTGCTCGTCACGTTCGGCGTGGCCGGCGGGGCGATCTCACTCGCCGGGAGTTTCACCGTCGTGTTAGTCCTCCGGTTCGTCCAGGGCATCGGCGCAAGCGCCCTCGTTGCGCTGTCTGTGACGCTTATCGGAGATTTCTACGAAGGTAGCCAGCGGGATGCGATCATGGGACTCAACGGGAGTACGATCGGGATCGGCGCGGCGTCGTATCCGTTGATCGGCGGCACCCTCGGGGCGATCCGGTGGGAAGCGCCGTTTCTGTTTTTCGGCGTCGCTGTGCTCGTGGGTCTCCTCGCGACGGTCGCGTTGGCCGAACCCGATGCTGGCCGGCCGTCGACCGTCCGGACGTACCTGGCGCGCCTCCGGCGCGTGATCGTCCTCCCGGAGGCGCTGGCGATATTCCTGGCCGTGTTCGTCGCGTTTTTCGTCTTCTACGGGGCGGTCCTCACCGCGTTGCCGTTGCTCCTCGCCGACGAATTCGGCCTCAGTTCGACCGAGATTGGCCCGCTGCTCTCGATGACGGCGGTCGCGATGGCGACCGTCTCCTCGCAGTATGGACGGGTGTCGAGCTGGCGGACGGCACCGGAACTCGTCACGCTCGGATTCGTCCTCTTCGGGGCGAGTTTGCTCGGTATCTGGCTGGCACCGTCGCCGATTTTCATCGGCCTCTCATTGCTCTCGTTCGGGGTCGGGTTCGGGCTCGTCATGCCGTCGATCGATACCGCGATCGTGACGCTCGTGTCGGGCGAGCTGAGAGCCGGCATGATGGGGATGCGGACGAGCTTGTTGCGGCTCGGTCAAACGCTGGGCCCCGTCGGATTCACGACGACGGCGGAGACGCTGTTCGCCGCTCCGCTCGTGGGCTACCGTCGGCTGCTGCTCGTCGTCGGCACGGTCGTGATCCTGTCGGGGAGCGTCGCGTACTGGATCGTCCGCCGATAACGCTCACCGTTCCACTCCACTGAGTGGGTGTGTCGAGAGGCCGACCCCGACCGCCCACCAGCCGGCTCGCGTTCCACAAACGTTTATTTGGACACCTTGAGACTACCGGCCATGGCTCAGGTCAAATACACACTCGACGAATCGGCCATTCCCACCCAGTGGTACAACGTCCTCGCCGACATGCCGGGTGATCCCGCGCCGCCCCTCGATCCGGCCACGCACGAGCCCATGGATCCCGGCGACCTCGAGGCGATCTTCCCCACGGCGTGCATCGAGCAGGAGATGAGCCAGGATCGGTGGATCGACATCCCGACTCCCGTCCGTGACGTCTACCGGCAGTGGCGGCCGACACCGATGTATCGGGCCCGACGACTCGAGGAGGCGCTGGATACGCCGGCGAAGATCTTCTACAAGTACGAGGGCGTCAGTCCGGCTGGCAGCCACAAGCCGAACACCGCCGTGGCGCAGGCCTACTACAACAAACAGGAGGGGACCGAGCGCATCACGACCGAGACCGGAGCCGGCCAGTGGGGAAGCGCCCTGGCGTACGGCACGAACACGTTCGACCTGGACGCGACCGTGTACATGGTCCAGATCAGCTACGAACAGAAGGCTGACCGCATCCCGATGATGCAGACGTGGGGCGCTGACGTGCTGCCGAGTCCGACGGACCAGACACAGGCCGGTCGTGACGTTCTCGAGTCGGATCCGGACTCGCCGGGCAGCCTCGGGATCGCGATCGCCGAGGCGATGGAGGATGCCGCGAAGGATCCGAACGCGAACTACTCGCTGGGGAGCGTGCTCAACCACGTCTTGCTCCACCAGACGGTCATCGGCCAGGAGGCCAAACAGCAGTTCGAGCAGGCAGGCGTCGAGCCGGACATGCTCATCGGCGTCACCGGCGGCGGGTCGAGTTTCGGTGGGTTCTCGCTCCCGTTCGTCAAGGACGTCCTCGCGGGAGACCGGGAGCTGGACTTCTATACCGTCGAGCCGACGGCGTGTCCGACGCTCACGAAGGGCGAGTACCGGTACGACTTCGGCGATTCCGCCCAGCAGACACCCCTCATGAAAATGCACACCCTTGGGCACACCTTCGTCCCGCCGCCCGTCCACGCTGGCGGGCTCCGGTACCACGGTATGGCCCCGATCCTCTCCGGCCTCGTGGACGAGGGACTCATGGAGCCGGTATCGGTCTCACAACTCGATATGTTCGAGGCCTCGGTCGAGTTCTCCGCCCACGAAGGGTTCATCCCGGGCCCGGAGCCCGGCCACGCCATCTACAAGGCGATCGAGGAGGCCAAGCGGTGTCGCGAGACCGGCGAGGAGAAAGTCATCGCGTTCCTCCACTGTGGCCACGGCTACTTCGACATGCAGGCCTACCAGGAGTACTTTGCCGGCGAACTCGAACACGTCGAGTACTCACAGGCAGACGTCGACGAAGCGATGGAAGCGCTGCCGGAGGTCTCCGGGCCGTTCGGGTGATTGCAGGAGACGGCCTGCAAGACGGTCCTGGCGTGGGAGGTTCGTGGCACTCTGTCGACTCCCGGACGGCGGCGTCTCGCCCGCTGTGTGGGCTGTGAACGCACAACTACATTTATGGCGGGTGGTATGCTTGCATCCACATACACCATGGCATCAGAGACAGCCCAGTCTGCACAGGTGGAGAGTGATGTCCACCGGGGGCCGTCGGTCCACATCCCTGATGGCTCGCTCAGCCAGTGGATCACGGACCGGGTCGATCAGTATCGCGATCGCCAGGCAGCGTACAAGCACCTGGGGCCGGGTGAACACGAGCCGGTCACGTACCAGACGCTGTTCGATGATGCATGTGCGGTCGCCGGCGGTCTGCGCGATCTCGGCCTGGAGGCCGGCGATCGGGTCGCGATCGAGTCCGAAACCCGGTACGAGTGGTCGGTCCTCGACATCGCGACCCTGTTGACCGGGACGGTCCTCGTGCCGGTCTACCCGACGTTCAGCCCGGCACAGTCGGCGTACGTCATCGAAGACGCCGGTGCGGCGGTCCTCGCGACCGAAGAACCCGACGCTCCCGACGCCGTCCGTGACGTGACCGAGGAGATCCTCGACATCGCCGACCTCCCAGAGGCCGACTTCGACGTGGACACGATTCCGGACCCGGACCCGGAGGAACTGGCGACGATTATCTACACGTCGGGGACCACTGGGGATCCGAAGGGCGTCGAACTGACACACCGCAACATTCGCGCGGAGATGGCTGTCCTGAATGCGACGGTGCCGTCGTTCGACCCGGGCCGTCTGGGCACGTGCTTCCTGCCGCTGTCTCACATCTACCAGCGGGTGTTCAACTACCACCTCTGGGAGAACGGCCACGTCGCCGTGTTCATGACGGCGGACACGTTGCTGGAAGATCTCAAGGCGACCGAGCCCCACATCCTCGGGACGGTTCCGCGGGTCTACCGCCGGATGTACGACGGCCTGACCGACCAGGTGGCCGAGATGGGATCGCCCAAGGCCCAGCTCGTCAACTGGGGCATCAACGTCGCCCGGGAGTACGGCCGGGCGATCGAGGAGGGCGGCCCTGGCCTGTCGGCGAGCTTGCGCGCGCGCCACGCCGTCGCGGAACGGCTCGTCTTCTCGACCCTCCGTGAAGAGTTCGGCCTCACGAACGTCGAATTCGCCATCACCGGCGCGGCGAGTCTCGATGCCGGGTTGCTCCGGTTCTTCTGGGGGCTGGGAGTGCCGTTGCTCGAAGTCTACGGGGCGACGGAGACCACCGGGGGCATCACGTTCAACACGATGGACTCGTTCAAGCCCGGCACCGTCGGCAAACCGCTGCCGGAGACGGAGATCAAGCTCGCCCCCGACGGCGAGGTCCTTGCCCGCGGGCCGACGATCATGCGTGGCTACTGGAACAAACCGGAGGAAACCGCGGACAGCCTCACGGACGGCTGGTACCACACCGGCGACGTCGGTCGGTGGAACGGCGAGTTCCTCGAGATTATCGACCGAAAAAAACACATGCAGGTGCTGGACACTGGCGAGAACGTCTACTCCGAACCCATCG
>CAYLJD010000055.1:0-15523 GCA_964383875.1 uncultured Halobacteriales archaeon | reverse complement strand
GTCCGACATCGACATCCACGAGTCGAACGTCAACCGGTTCTACGAGTACGGCACCTCGCGGGCCTGGGTGAAGGCCCGGGCGAACGAACTCTACCAGGAGATCTACGGCATCATCCACCCGGCCGAGCAGTGGCAGTCCGGCCGCCCGCTCCGCAAGAGCGCGTTCTACGACCAGCAGGACGCCCTCGACGCCCGCTGGTTCGAGACCGCCGGGTGGGAGCGCCCCCAGTGGTTCGAATCCAACCGGGACCTGCTCACCAACTACACCAGCGAACTCGCCCACCTCACGCGGCCAAACGAGTGGGATTCCCGGTGGTGGTCGCCCATCATCCTCGCCGAGCACCTCCACATGCGCGACAACGTGGCGCTGGTCGGCGACATGGGCTTTTCCATCTTCGACCTCGTCGGCCCGGGGGCGACCGAGTTCGCCGAGAAGATGGCCGTCGGCCGGATGGACGTCGACGTCGGCAAGTCGGTGTACACGCCGATCCTGGCGCCGAACGCCGGGTTCGTCTCCGACCTCACGATGGTCCGCCTCGGCCCGGACCGCTACCGGGTCATCACCGGCGGCGGGATGGGCGGCCAGGACAAGGCCTGGTTCAAGGGCCACCTGCCCGACGACGGCTCGGTCCAGATCGTCGACCAGACCTCCGCGCTCTGCACGCTCGGGGTCTGGGGCCCCGACGCCCGGAACCTCGTCCAGTCGGTCGCCGAGGAGGACGTCTCCCACGAGGCGTTCCCGCCGTACACCGCCCAGGAGATCACCATCGGCGACGTGGACTGCTGGGCGCTGCGCATCTCCTACGTCGGCGAGCGCGGCTGGGAGATCTACGCGCCGACGGACAAGGGCGGCCGCCTCTGGGACGCGCTCTGGGAGGCGGGACAGGAGTACGACGTCCGCCCCGTCGGCATGGGCGTCTACGGCACGACCGGCCGGATGGAGAAGGGCTACCGGCTCTACGGCCACGAGCTCGAACTCGACTACACGCCCGCCGAAGCCGGCCTGACCTTCCACGGCGTCAAGGACGCAGACTTCATCGGCAAGGAGGCCTACGCCGAGGCCATCGA
Source organism: uncultured Halobacteriales archaeon (assembly GCA_964383875.1). Classification (GTDB taxonomy): domain Archaea; phylum Halobacteriota; class Halobacteria; order Halobacteriales; family Haloarculaceae; genus CAYLJD01. Next base: position 14,455 of record CAYLJD010000055.1, on the reverse strand, counting down.
CGCGGAAAACACGGCGACGCTGTGTACGCTCTCGGTCGACGACCACCTGTCGCCCGACGGCGAGCGCCGCTTCATGCTCGGGAACGAGCCCGTGCTCGATGACGACGGCGAGGTGATCGTCGACGAGGAGGGGCGGGAGTCCTACGTGACCAGCGCGGGCACGGGGCCAACCGTCGGCAAACACCTCCTCATGGCCTACCTCCCGCCGGCGCACGCGGAGGAGGGCGCATCGCTCCAGGTCGAGTACATGGGCGACCACTACCCGGTGACCGTCGAGGTCGTCGGCAGCCGCCCGCTGTTCGACCCTGATAACGAACGGATTCGCAGCTAGCCCCGCGAGTGAACCACCCCGCGGCCGGGACGGCCGCACGGTATCCACACAATGGACGTATTGGCCTGTATCAAGCGCGTACCCGACACCGGCGCCACGATCGTACTGACAGACGACGGCCAGGACATCGACACGAGCAACCTTGGCTTCACGATGAGCCCGCACGAGGAGTGTGCCATCGAGGCGGCCGTCCAGCTCGTCGAGGAACGCGGCGGTTCGTCGAGGGTCATGACGCTCGGCCCGGACGAGGCTGCCGAACAGCTTCGGACTGGGCTGGCGATGCAGGTCGACGAGGCGACGCTCCTCGAGACTGATGGGACTGAGTGGGGCCCACGCGAGACGGCAAACGCCATCGCAGCGGCTGTCCGTGATGACGCCGTCGAGTACGACCTCCTGCTATTTGGCAACGAGTCCGCCGACCAGGCCAACTACCAGGTCGGCGTTCGGGTCGCCCACGAACTCGGCTGGCCGGTCGTGGCCGGGATCAAGGATCTCTCGGTCGAGGACGGCGTCGCGACCGCAAAGCGCGAAGTGACCGGCGGCCGCGAAGTCTACGAGATCGACCTCCCGGCCGTCATCACGGTCAAGGAGGGCATCAACGAGCCACGCTACGCCTCGATGCGCTCGAAGATGCAGGCCAGACAGCAGTCCGTCGAGCGGGTACCGCCCGATCGGGAGGCGGGACCGGGCACACTCGAAAAAATCGAGTTGATCGCCCCCGAGACCGACGACGAGGGGGCCGAGGTGCTGGGCGAGGGGCCGGAGGCCATCCCAGCAATCGTCGAGGTTCTCCGCGACGAGGTGGAAGTCCTATGAGTGTGGTGCTGACGGTCGTGGAACACGAGGGCGGAGAACTACCGGAGTCATCGCTGGAAGCACTCACGTTCGGCCGAGATCTGGCCGAGGCGACAGCGGCGGACCTGGCGGCTGTGGCCTTCGGCGACGGCGGTGCCGCCATCGCGGATGCGGTCGGCGACTACGGCGTGTCCCACGTCCACCACGTGAATCACGAGCGACTGTCGGGCTACGCCCCAGCGGCCTGGGGTGCGGCCATCGCCCAGCTTGCCGCCGACCACCCGACGGAGGCGGTCGTCGCGCCGGGCTCCGATCGCGGCCAGGAGGCACTCGCGCATGCCGGCGCGACGCTTGACGTGCCGATGGCCGCGAACTGCTCCGAGGTGGCCGTCGGCGACGCCTACGAGGTGACGCGCCAGCGGTGGGGCGGGAGTCTCCGCGAACGCGCCCGCCTCGACGGGGACCCGTCGCTTGTGACCGTCGCCGAACACGAGTACGGCATCGAGGTGGCGACCGCGTCGACATCGCCCTCGGTCGAGGAATACGTGCCCGAACTCGGTGACGAGCACACACGCGTGACCGTCGACCGCGTCGAGGAGGCTGACGTCGAGGGTGTCCCGCTCGGCGAGGCCCGCGTCGTCGTCTCCGGCGGCCGGGGTGTCGGGAGCGCCGAGGACTTCGACCAACTGGAGGAGCTGGCGGACCTCCTCGGCGGAACCGTCGGTGCCTCCCGCGCGGCCGTCAACGAGGGATGGCGGCCCCACGACGACCAGGTCGGCCTCACCGGGGCGAAGATCAGCCCCGACATCTACATCGCCTGCGGCATCAGCGGGGCCGTCCAGCACATGGTCGGCTGCAAAGGGGCGGATAACATCCTCGCGATCAATACCGACCCGGACGCGGCGATCATCCAGCAGGGCGAGTACGCGGTCATCGGTGACCTCCACGACGTGGTGCCTGCACTGAACGACGCCATCCGGGAGCTCGAGTAACTGGATGGGCGACCGAACGATGGCCATGCTTTATGGACGGCGCCCGCCTCCATCGAGGGGATGAATGCCAGCGAGTAGCACGGCCGACCGACGGACGCTGATACGGGTCCCGGTCGACCACGAGGAACTCCGGGCAGCCGTCGAACCGGCCGACGTGCCCGTCGCCGAGGTCGGGCCAACCGGCAGCGAGTCGCTCGCGCCGCTCGTCACCGCAACGAGCGAGGGACGGACCGCGTTCTACCCCCAGTGTTCGCCGGACCAGGCGAGCGACGTCGCGGCCGCCCTCGCCAGTGGGGAGATTGCGGAGCGGGGTGCCGCCGCCGTGTCGACACACCCGCCCGATGCAATGGCCCTCCCCCGACCCGGCCTGGGTGGCCTCGACGTCGGCGACCGTCGCGTGCTCGCCGGCGCCGGCTGGCGCCGGCCCGCAGACGCCGACGACCACGCGGCTTCCGGCGGGTTCGCGAGTCCGACCGTCGACGAGATCCGCGACGTGGCCGACGACATCGCGGGACGGGGCTGGGGTGACTTTCGCCACGACCAGCCGGTTGGTGCGGCCTGGAGGATGCTCTCCGAAGATGGCGACGCGCCGACTGTCGTCGTGAACGCCCACGGTCGCGGTGCTGACGCGGTGCTCTGTGCGAGTGTCCCGTTCGAGGTCCTCGAGGGAGCCTGTCACGTGGCCCGTGCGGTGGACGGGGGCGAAATCGTCGTCTACCTCCCAGCGAGCGACAAACTGGCTGCCGAACAGGTGCGCGAGGCTGCCGCGGCCTACCCGGATCCGCCAGCCCCAATCGACGTCGCCACTGGCCCGGACGTCCACCGCGCCGCCGAACCCACAATGGCGCTCGAAGCCATCGAGGGCAACCACCGGCTCGAGGCGCGGCTCACGCCACCGGGGTCGGTCCCGACGCTCCACGACACGCCGGCGCTGGTCCACACGGCGCGGACGGTCGCCCAGCTCGCGATCACCCTCCGCACCGGCGACGGACCGACGACCCGAATCGTGACTGTCTCGGGCGACGTCGACGCCCCAGCCACTGTGGAACTGCCGACGGACGCCACGCTCGCCCGGGCGCTCGACGCCGTGGAAGTTACGGACGGGTTCAAGGCCGCCTGCGTGGGGGGCCGCTTCGGCGGCCTGACAGACACCCTCGACGTGGCCCCGACACCAGCGGCTCTCACCGAAGCAGACCTCGGGACGGAAGGAACCATCGAGGTGCTCGGGCGAGACGAGTGCATTCTCTCCTTCGCCGGCCGCCGGACCCGGGCCGCTGCCGAGACGAACTGTGGCCGCTGTGTCCCCTGTCGCGAGGGATCGACACAGCTCACCGAGCTCCTTCGGGACGTCTACGACGGCGACCTGGACCGCGATGGCATCGCGGAGCTCGCCCGGACCATGGCGGGCGCGAGCCTCTGCGAGTTCGGCGTGAACGCGGGCCGGCCGGCACGGACAGCCGTGACGGCCTTCGACGACGAAGTGAGCGCCCACGCGGACGGCCGCTGCCCGACCGGGACCTGTCCCGAGGTGACCTAACAGGATGAGTTCACACCCACGACCGGACGACGTACCGCCACTGACAGAGGATATCGCACCCGGGACGGCCACCGATCCGCCGGTCGGAAGCGACGATGGCGGCACCGTGACTGTCGACGGTGACCCGGTGCCGGTCGCGGCCGGGGACACCCTGCTCGACGCCGTCGAGGCCGCCGACACCGACGAACACGTTCCCGCATTGTGTCACTACGGCCGCGAGGACATCGGTCCACGCAGCACGTGCCGGACCTGCATGGTCCAGACCGACGCCCACGGACTCGTCCCCGCGTGCAGTACGCCAGCCGCTGACGGCCTCGTCGTCGACACAGCGGCCGAACCGGCCGTCGAATCACGCGACGTCAACCTCGATCTGGTCCTCTCGAACCACAACCTCCGGTGTACGACCTGCGGCAAGAACGGGCGCTGTGAACTCCAGGATGCCGCCATCGACGCCGACGTCGAGGAACCGCGCTACGGCGTCCTGGACGACCGCGACGCCTACGAACCGATTGACGACACGTCGTCGTTCATCCAGATCGACCGGAACAAGTGCATCCTCTGCAACCGGTGTGTCGAGGCCTGTAACGACGTCCAAGTCGAGGGCGTCCTCCGCGTCGAAGGGACCGGGACGGACACGCGAATCGGCTTCCAGAGCGGCGCCGCGACGATGGAGGATTCGACCTGCGTGTCGTGTGGGCACTGTGCCACGGTCTGTCCGACTGGCGCGCTCGTCGAGACGGACATCGCCGACGCGACGACGATCCAGTTGCCCGGGTTCAGCCAGACGAACAGTGTCGGCCGGACGATCGAACGCCACGGCACGCCGAAGGGGCCGATGACGCCCAAGAAGGCCGCCGGCCGCGGCGACCGCGAACACTCCCGGGAACACGAACGAGCGAGTGGGAGTCGTGACCGGAACGAGGAGGGCGAGTGGCCGTGACCGACGACGAGAAATCCGGCGTGGCAGGATACATGCAGCGGGCGAAACAGCAGGCGCTCGCGAACGTCGAGCAGGCGACCGAGGGCGTGGCCGCACGGACGCTCTCAGAGGGCAAACTCTTCGAGATCGCCCAGTCGATCGGCGACCGCGAACTCGAGGACCTAAACGTGGCAGATACGACGTGCGGGTACTGTGCCGTGGGCTGTCGCTTCGATCTCTACTCCGACGGGGAAGAGATTCTGGCAGCCCGGCCCACCGCCGCGGAGGACGCGCCGATCAACGGCATCTCGACGTGCGTCAAGGGCAAATTCGGCTACGACTTCGTCCACTCGGACGACCGGCTGACGTCGCCGCTGGTTCGCGACGAGAACGGCGAGTTCCGGGTCGCCACCTGGGACGAAGCCCTCGACCGCGTCGCGGCGGGGTTGGGCGACATCACTGCCGAGCACGGCGGCGATTCGCTGGCGGTGATCGCGTCATCGAAGGCCACGAACGAGGAGAACTACCTGATGGGCAAGTTCGCCCGGCAGGTCCTCGGGACGAACCACGTCGACAACTGCAACCGACTGTGTCACTCCTCGACGGTGGCCGGCCTTGCGCGGACGTACGGCTACGGAGCAGCCTCTGTCAGCGTCAAAGACCTCGAGTCGACCGACTGCTACCTGCTCACCGGGTCGAATACGACCGAGGCCCACCCCGTCCTCGCGACGCGAATCAAACAAAACGTCCGCGACGGTGCCGACCTCCTGGTGTTCGATCCCCGCGAAATCCAGATCGCCGAGTACGCGACCCAGTACAGCCGGATCCAGCCCGGGTACGACGCGGTCTGGATCAACGGCATCACTCGCTACCTGATCGAGCACGACCTCTACGACGAGGAGTTCGTCGCCGAGCGAACCACCGGATTCGAGGACGTGGAGGCGGCCGTCGCCGAGTTCACGCCCGAACGCGTCGAGGAGGTCGCGGGCGTGCCGCCAGACGAGATCGTCTCAGCGGCGGAGACGATCGCCGCGGCGGACACCTGCGTCTTCGGCTGGACGCTCGGCCTCACCGAACACTCCCACGGGACGGAGAACGTCATCGCGATGGCGAACCTGGCGGCGATCACGGGAAACGTCGGCAAGCCAGGTGCCGGCGTCTCGCCGTTCCGTGGCCAGAACAACGTCCAGGGTGGCGGCGGTGACATGGGACCCCTCCCGGACAACTTCCCCGGCTACCAGGACATCGCCGACGACGAGGTGCGCGCGAAGTTCGAAGCGGCCTGGGACTGCGACATCGCGTCCGAGTACGGCTACTACACCACCCAGATGTTCCTCCAGGCCGACGCCGGTGACATCAGAGGGATGTACGTGATCGGCGAGAACGCCGCCCTCTCGGAGCCCGGCGTCAACCACGCCGAACGGGTGCTTCAGGACCTCGACTTCCTCGTGGTCCAGGACCTGTTCGTCACCGAGACGGCCGAATACGCCGACGTCGTCCTGCCCGCCTGCTCGTTCGTCGAGAAGACCGGGACGTTCACCAACACGGACCGGACCGTCCAGATGGTCAAACAGGTGATGCCGCCGAAGGGCGATTCGCGACCAGATTGGAAGATTCTCCAGGCCCTCGCCCGCCGGATGGGTCGGGACTGGGACTACGACTCGACGGCGGAGATCATGGACGAAGTCAACTCGCTGACGCCGCTGTATGGCGGAATTACGCACGAGCGCGTCGACGCCGAGGGCGGCCTCCAGTGGCCCTGCTGGGACGAGGACCACCCCGGCACGACGCGGCTCTACACCGAGGAGTTCAACACCCCTGACGGGCGGGCGAATCTTGAGGGAATCGGCTACAGCGAGCCGGCAGAAACCCCCGACGAGGACTTCCCGCTCACGTTGACGACCGGCCGCGTCCTCTACCAGTACCACACCGGCACGATGACCCATCGTGAGGAGGGCATCATGCAGTACACGCCGAGTGACTTCCTCGAGATCCATCCGGAGACCGCAGCATCTCAGGGGATCGAGAGCGGCGACCCCGTGCGCGTCGAGTCGCGGCGTGGCGAGATCACCGTCCCCGCGCAGGTGACCGACCGCGTCGGGCCGGACACCGTCTTCGCGCCGATGCACTTCGCCGAAAGTGCCGTCAATCGGCTCACTGACGAGGAGCACCTCGACCCGTCGGCAGCGACGCCCGAGTACAAGGTGTCGGCCGTCCGCGTCTCGCCCGCTGACGACACCGACCGCCAGACGGTCCGAGACGCCGGCCCGGACACGGCCGAATCGGCGTCTGGGGAGGATTGAGCATGGCCGAGCCGACCGAATCCTATCCGGATGCGGCAACCGCCGGCGGCGGGGATGGCGAATCCGGCGCGGGCGAAGCCGCCCTCCGCGAAGCCCTCGACGACCATGGTGAGGCACTCGCGGCCGCCATCGAACGAAGCGACGAGGTCAGCGACGCCCTGGAGACAGCCATCCTCATGATCGCGACCGCCGACGCGGACGAAATCGAGTATCTCGCCGACTCGACGGCCAATCTGATCCGGGCGGCCGATGGACTCGCGACGGACGACGCCGCCGATCTCGCCGAAGACATCGGGGCGGCCAGTGACGAGTTGGCCGAGGCGCTCACGCTTGTCATCGAACTCCAGCGCGAGGGCCATCTCGAAGACCTCGTCGCCCTCGCGACGACCCTCTCGGCACTCGACATCGACGCTCAGACAGTCGACGGGTTGAACACCGCCCTCGGTGCCATCGGCGACGCAGAACGGGAGCACGAGCCCGTTAGCCTGTTCGGGTTTCTCCGTGGACTGCGGTCACGCGACGCCCGCGCCGGGTTGGGATACCTGCTCGCGGTGCTCAAGGCCCAGGGGCGGCGGCTCCGCGGCGAATGAGTGACGTCCCCGGCACGGACGGCACCGTCTGTCCGTTCTGTGCCGTGGGGTGCCGGCTGGATCACGACGGGGAGCGGGTGCGCGGTCGGTCCGGCCCGGCGAATCCGAACGGTCGCCTCTGCCGGAAGGGGCTCCGAGCGTTCGATCCGTTCGCGAACGAGGACCGACTGACGAGGCCACTGGTTCGAGTAGACGGTGAGCTGACGCCCGTCTCCTGGGAGCGGGCGCTCGAGCGCGCTGTCTCGGGATTGCGCGCGATCCGAGCCGACCACGGTCCCGACGGACTGGCGTTCCTCGGTGCGCCGCGCTGTACGACCGAGGAGAACTACCTCCTCGGCAAACTCGCGCGAGCCCTCGGGACGAACAACGTCGACAATCGGGCCCGGCGGTGTCACGCCGCGACCGCGCGGGCACTCGACGAGCGGCTCGGCTGGCCGGCCACGACCAATGGGCTCGCTGATCTCCGGGAGGCCGACCTCGTGATCGTCGTCGGTGCGAACCCCGCCGTCCGCCAACCGATCGCCTTCGATTCGGCCGTACGGCCGGCCCTGAAAGCCGGCGGGACGCTGATTCACATCGACCCACACCGCAACGAGACGTCGCGACCGGCCGATCGCCACATCGCACCGCAGCCAGGGACGGACGCGCTCCTCGTCAGCCTCGTCTGTGCGCTGGTCGCCGAGGCCGGTGGCGTCGACGAGTCGTTCGTCAGTGAGCGGACACGCGGCATCGACCAGTTCCGACCGTGGCTCGCCGACCTCGACATCCAGACGGGGGCCGCGCGAACAGACGTCGGCGTCCCCGTCCTCGAAGGGGTCGCCTCCGACATCGTCGAGGCGGACCGAGTAGCCGTCCTCACCGGCACCGGCGCCGACCGCTCGTCGACCGCCCACGCCCTGCTGAATCTCCTCCTCCTGACGGGCAATCTCGGCCGACCCGGAACCGGCCTGCACGTCCTCCGCGGCCTCGCCAACGAACAGGGTGCAGTCGACGCCGGGTGCGTGCCCGACCGGCTTCCCGGCCATCGCCCGGTCACCGACGCCGACGCCCGGGCTGCAGTCGCCGACGTGTGGGGGGTCGAGCCGCCGGCGACACCGGGACAGGGCGAACCCGCGCTGCTCTCGGCCGCCGGCGAGTCGATCCACGGGGCGCTCGTCGTGGGCGAGAACCCCGCCGTCTCGAAACGGGATCCCGAGCAGCTCGCTCGGAACCTCGAGGCCCTCTCCATCCTCGTCGTCGCCGATTGCGTCCCCAACGAGACGACCCGCCACGCCGATGTCGTCTTCCCGGCCGCCACCGGTGTCGAAAAGGCGGGGACGATGACGAACCTCGATCGGCAGATCCAGCGACTCCGACCGCTAGCGGAACCGCCCGGAGAGGCCCGCGCGGACCTCGCGATCCTCAGCACTCTCGGCCGACGCCTCGTCGGCACGTCCTTCGCGGACGAGGGGCCAGGCGACGTGTTCGCTGAACTCGTGCAGGTGACGCCGACATACGCAGGCCTGTCCTACGACGACCTGCTCGAGAACCCACAGCGGTGGCCGACTGCCCGCGAGCGCGAGGATGGAGTGCTCTACCGAACCGCGTTTGCAACCTCGGACGGCCTCGCACCGTTCGTCAGGGTCGAACTCCCGTCGAGCGAGGCGGCTCGGGACGGCCTGACGCTCGTGGTCGGCGATCGGGCCGGGCAGTTCACGGCCGGCGGACCGACGGACATCGACGGGCGACTCACCATCCATCCGGATGACGCCACGGATTGTGGCGTCAGTGATGGCCAACCGGTCGAGGTCTCGAACGACGTGGCGAGCGTCGAGACGACAGCGCACGTCAGCCGCTCGATCCGGCCCGGGACGGTATACCTCCACGCGAGTGTCGCCGACCCCCTCGTGCGGGGTGGCGAACCGATCGTCGACATCACTGCGGCCGACGCCTCTCGCTGAGGTGGGAGGTCACGCCTCGAGCACGGCCTCGGCAAGCTGGGCCGAGCCGCGCCTGAGGCGGCCGCTCACGGCCGTCTCCGAAATGCCGAGAATCGAGCCCAATTCGGCGAGCGACACTTGCCGGGGCTGGTCGTAGTAGCCGTGGACGTATGCACAGACAAGCGCCTCGATCTGTGGCTTGGTCAGGCCGAAGTCCGAGCGGTCCTCGATCCGCTCGACGTGCTGGAGTTCGAAGACCTCGAACCGGAACTGCTGGTCGCGGAGGTACTCGTTCAATTCGTTGAGTGTATCGTGATCCTGCAAGTGTATCGTGAGTACCCAGCCCGTGGCGTGACTCCGTGACTCGAGGATGAGCCCGCCCATGTCGGTGATGACCGGTGAGAGCAACGTCGCGTCATCGGTGTACTCGATCCCGTAGGTTCGACGATCCTCCGCCTCGATGACCGTCCGGTACCCGGCGACGGTCGGGTCCTCGTCGAACGTGCGCTCGACGGCTGTGTAGTCTGGCGCCTCGACCCAGAAGAAGTAGATGTCGTTGGTCGGATCAGTCCCGGCGTCGGAGACGACGCCGATGTCGGCGTCGTGGAGGGACTCGATGGTGTGGGTCAGGGCCAGATCCGGGTGTTCGACGTACACCTGAAGCGCGATCACCATCGCGACCACCCGCGGCCAGACCCCGTCGTGAACGATGGACGCTCCGTCATTCTCCGTGCCTCTCGACCACGAGCGTCTCACCGATGAGTGTCTTCATGCCACGTTTGAGGCGCCCCCCGACGGCCGACGCCGAGAGGTCCAGGGCGTCGCCGAGCTCCTCGAGCGACGTCTCCCGTGGTTCGGCGAAATAACCAGCCTCGTAGGCCGCTGCGATCGTCCGTCGCTGCTCGTCGGTGAGCGCGTCGAGTCCGTGGTGGGCGCCGTCGACACGTCCCGCCTGGTGGAACTCCAGGAGGGAAAAGGCAAATCCATCGTCACGGGCGCGCTGCCAGATCTCGTGAATCGCCTCGCGGTCCGGGAGCAACCACCGTTCGTGCCACCCCCGTGGTTGGAACTCCGGGCTCGAACTCCGCGCATCGACGACGAATCCCCCTTCACTCGTCACGTGTGGCCCCATGAGCCGCGTCTCGCTCGCGAATTCGACCGCCGACAGCTGCTGGTCGTCGAACTCCGACATCGGTTGGATGGTATCGACCGTGTGGTCGTCCGCAAGGGCGGACAGCACCGCGCTGGGTTTGTGGTAGTCGAATCTGAGGTAGTAGACGTTCCGCCGCGGGTTCGTGCTGGACTCGCGAATGACTCTGGCATCGAGCTCTGGAAGCGTCTCGAGCGTGTCCGCGAGGGCACCGTCCTCGTGGCCGAACTGGACCTCGGTGATGACTGCCATTCGTGGATCGGGTGGCGTCGCCGTTGGACGCTGCGCAGACTAACGGGGGCGATACCTTAATCTCTCTGCCGACGTGTGATCGGCGTCGCTGTAGGGTATCGTGCAGCCGTGGGTGGACCGCCGGTCGCCAGCTGTGTCACTGCGTCCCGGACGCCTCGCGCATCCGGCCGACGATTTCCTCGCGGCTGATGTCCCGCTCGCCCTCTGTCGCCAGTCGGCCCACGACGAGATCCAGGAGGTTGAGGTCCTCCAACATCTCGAGCGCGTCTTCGCGGCCGACGTTGACTTCTCGCGTCACCTCGTAGATCGTGTTCGATCGTTTGACGGTGTCGATAAGTGTCTCGACGGTTACCTCGTCGGGCAACCCGATGCCATCCGAGAGGACGACCGGATCGCCGACCTCCTCACTCGGTGATGTCGACTCGGCGTCCGGTGAGTCCCCATCGTCGCCCGTCCGGTAGGAGTTGGGCTGGTGGATGTCGTAGTCGATCATGTACCGGCGGACCGTCTCGTCGGTGACGTCCATGTCGATTGCCTCGGCCATCTGCGCGAAGGTGTCACACGACTCGTAGACGTCCGCGAGAAGGTCCGGATCCTTGAACGGCGGCACGTTCCGCTCACCGTTTGCGGTCTGGCTCGCGGGCGCAGTGCCACCGGCATCCGTCGCGCCGGGGGCGTCCGCCGACCGGGGTGGCGCTCCCCTGGTGGAGGAGGCCCCGTTCGTTGGCGTCACCTGCAGGCAAGTGGTCACCTGGCCGGTCTCATCGACAGCCGCATCAAGGAGTTCCACGTCGATGTCGAAATCAGTCGCCGGCACGATCGCGTCGGTCGAGTCAAGGGCAAACCGAATCGAGCCGTCGGGCCCGAGTCGCGGAGCGCACAGCGAGACGTCACGCCCGGCCGCGTCCGTGCTCGATGGCGGGACCGTCAGTTCGACGGTGGCCGACGGCCGCCCGTCAGCCGCCGTCTCAGCGTCCGCAAACTCCACCGACGTCACGGTCCGCCGCCCGCGATCGCACTCGTCGAGAAACCCGCCGATTTCGCGAAACGGACCGGTCCCCATGGTACAGTCCCGCACGCGAGGCGGGAGAATGAATGTTCGTGACAGGTTATGTTGGTATTTAAGTAGTCTGCCGGGCCGGTCGCTCGTCCTATCACCTGACGACGACATCGTGATCCGACAGTGTGACGGAAACGTTTAGGCGCCACAGCGTGGTTCACACGCCACACGCAGTGGCCGGCTGATCGACCATCAATCATGTCCCGACGAGCACCCGACGTCGTCACGAGCGAGGCCGCGTTTACGACGGCGACCCGGGACAGTCCGCCCGACGCTCGGAGTCCCGTCGAAGTGCGGGTGCCCGTCGAAGACCCCTTCGTCGCGTACCGACGCGCCCGATCCAGCGCTGGCGGCACGGCACAGCAGGGGCGGTCGACCGGAGTGTACCTGGAGACGACCGGCGGTCAGTCCGGCTGGGGCTACTTTGCTGTGGAACCCCGGCAGATCCTGCAGGTGCGACCGGCACTCGAGGCCGTGGCAAAGGACCGCCAGTCCGCCTCCCTCGCCGAACTGGCCACGTTGCTCGACCGCGAACACCTCGTCCGTGGCGACTGCACGGTCCCGTACCCCTGCGGCGTGTTCGGCTGGCTGTCCTACGACATCGCCCGCGAACTCGAGTCGCTGCCGGACGGAACCGTCGACGACCGCCAGCTCCCTAGACTGCAGATGGGTGTCTTCGACTGCGTCGCCGCGTGGGAAGCGCCCCGCCCCGACGGCACGACACCGCTCCGGGTGACAGCCTGCCCGCGGATCGGCGACGATCCGGCGACAGCGTACGAACGCGGCCGGAAACGGGCGCTCGCGCTCGCCAACGCGGCGCTCGAGGGAGATCCCGCCGTCGGTCCGCCCCCAGTCCGGTCAGACGACGCTACCTTCGAGAGCGACAGTTCGCAGGCGGAATACGAGGAGCGGGTCCGTCGGGTAAAGACGTACGTCCGCGACGGCGATACGTTTCAGGCAAACGTCTCCCAGCGCCTGCGGGCGCCGGCAGCAGTCCACCCGGTCGACGCCTTCGCCGCGCTGCGGCGCGTCAACCCGGCCCCGTACTCGGCGCTGGTCGAGTTCCCCGGCGTCGACCTCGTGAGTGCGAGCCCCGAGCTCCTGCTCGACGTCGAACCGACACCGTTCGATGACGCTGAGGCCCGTCGTGAGGGGCTCAGACTCAGGACGGAGCCGATCGCCGGCACGCTGCCCCGGGGCGGGACGACAGCCGAGGACGACGCGCTCGAGCGTGAACTCCTCGACGACGAGAAAGAGCGCGCCGAACACGCGATGCTCGTCGACCTCGAGCGCAACGACCTCGGCAAGGTGAGCGAGTACGGCTCCGTGGACGTCACCGAGTACCGGCGGGTCGATCGGTACTCGGAAGTGATGCACCTCGTCTCGCTCGTCGAGGGCCGACTCCACCCGAGTTACGACGTGGTCGACGCCGTCGCAGCCGTCTTCCCCGGCGGAACCATCACCGGGGTGCCCAAGCCCCGGACGATGGAGATCATCGACGAGCTGGAAACCACGCGACGCGGGCCCTACACCGGCTCGATCGGCGTCTTCGGGTTCGATGGTCGGGCGACCCTCAACATCGTCATTCGGACCCTCGTCCGCCGCCGGGCCGAGTACTTCCTCCGCGTCGGCGCGGGCATCGTTCACGACTCGATCCCGTCCGCCGAGTACGCCGAGACGCTCGACAAAGCCCGGGCGCTGATTCGGGCACTCGACGAGGCGCTCGGTGAGCACGCGGACCTCTCCGTGGCGGAGGGAGCCGTCCCCGAGTGACTCGATCCGGTGCGGTCACTCGCGCGGGCCACGACGTTTTTACGCCGGAATTCCCAACTGGATGATGATGGCACGGCGCCAGACGCCCGGTCCGGGGCCCGACGCCCACCGCGCCTTCCGACTCGGTCTGGCAGCAGCGACGGTCGTCGCGGCAGTCGTCATCGTCGCGCTCTACTGGACCGGATCGGTCCCGCCAGTCATCCTCGGATTCATGGTCCTGTTGGTCTTTCCAGTCTACCTGGTCTGTGCGGCGTCGGTCCTCAGCGTCTGGCTCGGCTACGACAAGGACCCGACCGATCTCCAGCGAGTCACTCGTGAGCCCGAGCGCCTCTGGGACCGGTGACGGCCGCCCGCTCACCAGCTGGGCGACGCCCGGCCCTCCCGACTACTCGTTTGCGTCCTGCCGGGCGTTGAGTTTGGCCTGCTCGCGAGCGCTCGGATTGACCGATTCCTTGAACGGCACTTCGGCCACCGTCGCGAAGACCGGTTCACCCGGCTCCTCGGCGTACTCGTCGGGGAGGTGGACCTGGAACTCGAGGTCCAATTCCTCGTCGTAGATGCGGTCGTCGAGGGGCGTGTCCGTCGCCGCCTGGAGGGTGTCGGCAGGGACGAAGCCCATCCCGATGTTCGTCTCGAGATCCGGGTTCCACCACGGTGAGGTCATGTAGCCACACTCCTCGCCGGTGTCCGGGTCGGAGACGAGCCAGAAGTCCGGCGCGTAGTCGCGGATGGGCTCGCCGGCCATCTTGAGGCCGATCAGCTTCAGCGCGAAGGGGTATTCGCCGTCGTCGATGCGTGCCTGCTGGCGTTCGAGCGCCTCCTTGCCGATGTAGT